>CAZWMX010000044.1:14527-16307 GCA_964635205.1 uncultured Acidimicrobiaceae bacterium
CAGCGCAAGCGCTCCGATGAGTGCTGAGAGTCTCAACGTCCTCAGCCGACAGGATTCCCCACGCCGCCGCTGCATCTGCCTCCCCGCTCCGGCGCGGATCCGCTGCCTTCGAACTCGTTCACGAACTGTTCGAGACGTTGATCATCTGCATCCGAAATCTCGAGCTGATTCCCCCAAGCCGAAGCGATGATCAAGGATCCCTGGTTTGGCACGGGGCTGACGAGAATCTTCTCGACACCACCGGTGAAGCGTCTGAGACCGTCGACCTCTTCGGACCCGAGGTCGGATGAATACGTGATCCATACCGCGCCGTGTTCGAGTGAGTGCATGACGTTCTCAGCGCGCATGGGGGTGTCGTAGAAGCCGCAGTTCGCCCACGCCGAATCCATTGCCCCTCCCGCGGGAACATCGTCCGCAGCGTAGATGTTGCCGGAGATGTGTTCGGCAGAAGTGACCGGGAGTGTTTCGGTGCCATCAGGCACACCGCTGATGGGGTCAGAGTTGAACAGCATGAGCGCGATGAGGCCAAGCACAACAGTGATACCCACGAACTGTCCGAGCCGTTTCGGCCACTGCAATTCGACAGGCGCGGCCTTCGCTCCAGGCTTTGTGGACGATGATCGTTTCTTGGTCGTTCCACCCATTTCGGGCCTCTTCCTCTGTTGTTGGGGCTCGGGCTGCAGTTCCGTTGGGGCTCCGGAGCTACGATGTTATGTCATCGTCCGAATTAGTCCGGCTGATTGTATGGCCACGATCCCTTCGCCAAGAACGTGATCACGGACGTCTGTAGGAGAAGCCCCAGGAGCATCGAAGCTCGATGCGCGTAGTATCGGACGGTGCGTCGCCCATATCGTCCGATAGCCATCGCCCTCGGGGCCCTTGCCGGGTTCGTCGTGTTGTTCATCGCCGGGGGTCTGGTGGGTTGGTGGGCCGCTGCTGAGAACGAGCAGGCGATCGGGGAGGTTTCACGCTGGTGTGAGCGGGTGAACGGCGGCATCATGCGCGAGCCGATGAACACCCTTGGCAACCTCGGGTTCGTCGTTGCAGGTCTCGCGATGTTCCTTGTGCTTGCGCGTGACACACGACAGGGGAAGCCCCGGACAAACCGGTTCATCGGCAACCAGCCGATCGCTCTCCTGTATGCGGCCGCCACGCTCTTCCTTGGGCCGGGTTCGATGGTCATGCATGGAAGCCACACATTCTTCGGCGCATGGATCGACAACGTATCCATGGTCACCTTCATCCTCATTCCGTGGCTGTTCAACCTTGCGGTCCTTGGACGATGGAGGGATCGGGCCTTCTTCGTCGTGTACGCAACGGTGTTGGCAACCTACGCCGGCGCCTACTGGGTATTCGGCTCGGACCTCGGGATCGGACTGAATCTCTTCGGTGTCTCGATCGCGCTGTGGGTCATCTCGGAGGTGTTGTACCGATTCTGGTCGCCCCTGCTGCGTCCCCTGTCCGGCCTCGTCGGGTTCGCCGTTGCAGCTGTGTTCGGGATCACACCCCTCGTGATGCTCGAAGACATCGGGCAGTACTGGTGGGTCGTGCTGTTCTGGCTCCCGGCAGTATTCGCCAAACAGGCCTCGGAGTCTCGAAGGACCTATACACCCTGGTACTGGGCGGGGTTCGCCTCGTTCTTCGTCGCATATGCGATATGGACCACAGGTACGAACGATCATCGCTTCTGCAACCCGGACTCACTCATCCAGGCGCATGCGGTCTGGCATCTACTCACAGCATTGGCGACCTGGTGCTTCTTCAAGTTCTTGCGAACCGA
>CAZWMX010000045.1:0-5347 GCA_964635205.1 uncultured Acidimicrobiaceae bacterium
CCATGGACGCACTCATTCAAGCCATCTGCCTCACCAAGAAGTTCGGCGAGCTCGTCGCAGTCGATGGCATCGACTTCTCTGTGGCCGAGGGTGAGTCTTTCGGGTTTCTCGGCCCGAATGGCGCTGGCAAGACGTCCACCATGAAGATGATCGGAGCGACGAGCCCCATCTCGGGCGGCGAACTCAGCGTGCTCGGCCTCGACCCCACCATTGACGGTCCAACACTTCGCTCACGTCTGGGTGTCGTACCACAGGAGAACAACCTCGACGAAGAACTCAGCGTCTATGACAACCTGATGATGTACGGACGTTACTTCGACATGTCTCGTGCCGAGATCAAGGAGCGGATCGACGAGCTGCTCGAATTCGTCCAGCTCACAGAGAAGAAAGACGCAAAGATCCAGGCTCTCTCCGGTGGGATGAAACGACGCGTTGTGATCGCAAGGGGTCTCATCCACGATCCGGATCTCTTCATCCTCGACGAGCCGACGACAGGTCTCGATCCACAGGCTCGCCATGTCCTGTGGGACCGCCTCTACCGCCTCAAACAGCAAGGGGTCACGCTCATCATCACGACCCACTACATGGATGAGGCAGAGCAGCTGTGCGACCGCCTCGTCGTGATGGACAAGGGCAAGATCGTGGCTGAAGGCTCACCGCGTTCACTCATCGAGGAGTACGCCCCAGGCGAGGTCGTCGAGCTCCGCTTTCCGGTCGGTGTCCTTGAAACGCTCAACAATCAGATCGAGGATCTCGCACCTCGCACGGAGGTGCTCGCCGATCGTGCGCTCATCTACACCGAGGACGCCGAGCAGACGATGCACGCGGTCACCGCGAACGGTCTCGAGCCCGAGACGGTGCTCGCCCGTCGCTCCACGCTCGAGGACGTGTTCTTGCGTCTCACCGGGCGATCACTGGTGGAGTAGATGGCGACACCGCTGTCCCTTCGAGTCTTCGAGGCAGAGGCAAGGGTCTACCGCAGGACCTGGCGAGGATCGGTTGTGTCGAGTTTCCTCAACCCCATCCTCTACATGTTCGCAATGGGGGTTGGGCTCGGCGCACTCGTCGATGCGAACCTGCCCGGAGGTATCGACGGTGTGCCCTATCTGACGTTCCTCGCACCGGGCATCCTCGTTGCGACGGCGCTACAGACCGGGGCAGGCGAGGGCGCCTGGAAGGTCATGGGGGGAATCGTTTGGGCGAAGACCTGGTACGCCCGCCTCGCCAGCCCGATCGGTATCGAGGGACTCGTGCTCGGCCACCTCTTCTGGTCGACATTTCGGGTATTCATGGTCTCCGTGATCTTCGCCGGCGTGATCGCCGCGTTCCGAGTCGCGCCACTGTTCGAGTCGCTCCTCGCCGTTGGACCCGCTGTGCTCGTCGGATCGGCGATGGCGGCCGCCACCACCGCGTTCACGGTTCGACTCAAAGAAGCATCCGGACTTCCCATGTTCTTTCGGTTCGTCGTGCTCCCGATGTTCCTGTTCTCGGGTGCGTTCTTTCCGATAAGCCAGCTTCCGGACTGGCTCCAGCCCGTGGCGCTGGTCACCCCCGTGTACCACGGGGTCGAACTCGCACGCGCGATCGTAGTCGGGACGTCTCCGGCGGTTGCATGGTGGATGAGCATCCTCTATCTCGTTGCATGGATCGTCGGCTTCGGGGTGCTCTGTGTGAAGCCCCTGCGCAAGAAGTTGACGCCATGACCGTTCGCACTCTGACCGCCCGCGTGATCCCTCCGCTTCCGCGACGGTGGCGTGGCAGATACCTCATCGAACGCAACATCCTCAGCACCAAGTCGTTCTGGCCCGTGCTGGTGTCCGGTTTCTTCGAGCCGGTGTTCTACCTGTTCGCGATCGGTGTCGGAATCGGGCAACTGGCGGGAGATGTCACCGTCGGCGGTGTTCCGGTTCCCTATGAGGCGTTCGTTGCTCCGGCAATGCTTGCGGCATCAGCGATGAATGGCGCAGTCTTCGAAGCAACGAACATGTTCTTCAAGCTCCACTACGGAAAGGTGTACGACGGGATCCTTGCAACACCTGTCGAACCGACAGAAGTCGCCTCAGGCGAGATCGCATGGACCCTGGCACGAGGGGCGATGTACTCGGCTGCCTTCCTGATCGTGATGGTGCTGATGGGGCTCATCACGTCACCCCTCGGTCTGCTGGCCTTCCCCGCATCCCTACTCGTCGGTTTCGCCTTCGGCGCATTGGGCACGGCTGCTGTGACATGGATGCGATCGTGGCAGGATCTCGACCTCGTCACGCTCATCGTTCTCCCCCTCTTCTTGTTCTCTGCGACGTTCTACCCCATCGATGTCTACCCCGATTTCATCCAGATCGTGACCTGGGCTTCACCTCTCTACCACGGCGTCATCTTGATCCGCGGCTTGACGCTCGGAATCCTCGAGTGGACGATGCTCATCAACATCGCGTATCTCACGGCCCTTGGCGTGATCGGCTCCATCGTCACCGCCCGGCGTGTGAAACAGGTCCTCCTCAAGTAGCGGGATGTTCACGAAACCCAGCTTCCCAGCGCCATTCCGTCCGACAGAAAGGACAGAACCAGGCCCACCCCTACCCCACCCGGGGGGGGTATACTTCCTCGCATGAAACCGGAACACAAGACGTCTGCCACGAACCGACTCAAGACCGTTCGTGGTCACATCGACGCCGTGCTCGGCATGGTCGAAGACGAGCGTTACTGCCCCGACGTCATGAAACAGGTGTCGGCGCTCCAGGGTGCGCTCGAAGGGGTCAACAGGGTTCTACTCCAGAACCACATCGAGACCTGCGTCCTCAGACAAGTTGAACAGGGACGATCCGAACAGGTAGTTGACGAACTTCTCGAAACCTTGTGCTACGCACGGGGGATCCCAACAAAGAAAGACTCATAGTGACCCAGACAACACTCTCCGTACCTGACATCTCGTGCGGCCACTGCAAGTCCTCCATCGAGGGCGCAGTGACCCCACTCGACGGTGTCGCGACTGCCGTTGTGGCAATCGACGACCGAAACGTCGCAATCGAGTACGACGGCTCCGAAGCCACGATGGAAGCCATCGTCTCGGCCATCGACGAACAGGGCTACGAAGTCGCCCGCTAGCCCCAACACCCCAAGTCCCCAACACTTCGTTCTCGAGTAGCTGAGTTCTGCTCGGGGAAACCGAGCCATGCGAGACCAGCAAGGACCAACAGATGCCAGATACACAGATTCGTTTCGACGTCGAAGGGATGACCTGCGCCTCATGCGCGGTTCGGATCGAGCGCGTCCTTGGAAAACAAGAGGGCGTTGAAACCGCCAACGTCAACTTCGCCGGCCAGGAGGCCAGAGCTACGATCACTGAGGACGCCGACCTCGAAGCGCTGCGTGCCGCCGTTGCCAAGATCGGATACGACATCTCGGAGATCGACCCTGAGGATGATCGCCGATCGATCACCGAACGCTACGACACGGAGGCGAAGTTCCAACTCCGCAACGTGATCGGTGCGGCGGCGTTGACCGTGCCGATCGCGCTCCTTGCTTGGTTCGGCCCCGGGACCGCGTGGGACCATTGGGCGCAGTTCGTTCTTACGTCGATCGTCATGTTCCACTTCGGTTCCCAATTCCACAAGGCGACGTGGAAACAGGTCACGTCACTGTCGCCTGCCATGGACACGCTGATCACCACAGGCACACTCGCGGCCTGGATCTACTCGACGTGGGCCATCTTCGCGGGCGAAGACCTGTTCTTCGAAACGGCGGCGGTGATCATCACCTTGATCCTTCTCGGCCGCTTCTTCGAGGCACGGGCCAAGGGCCAAGCCTCGAACGCCATCGCGAAGCTCGCAGAACTCGGTGCAAAACAAGCACGCGTCATTCGGGGAGGTGAGGAGATCCTCGTCGACCCCATCGAACTGGCACCCAGCGAGATCGTCGTTGTGCTACCGGGCGAAAAGATCCCTGCGGACGGAACAGTGTCTTCAGGCAGGTCCGGTGTCGATGAGTCGATGCTGACGGGCGAGAGCGTCTCGGTTACGAAGGAGCCCGGCGACAACGTTTTTGGCGCAACGGTCAATCAGCAGGGACGACTCGAGATCGAGGTCAAGGAAGTCGGGCCCAATACTGCGCTGGCACAGATCATGAAGCTCGTCGCCGACGCCCAGGCAACAAAGGCACCCGTGCAGAAACTGGCAGACCGAATCTCGGGTGTGTTCGTTCCAATTGTGATCACGATCGCGATCATCGTCGCCATCGTCTGGATGGTCGTCACCGGAGATGTCACGTCCGCGGTCAGCAGTGCCGTGGCCGTGTTGATCATCGCGTGTCCGTGTGCACTCGGACTCGCAACACCGACGGCGATCATGGTCGGATCCGGTCGGGGCGCCGAGATGGGCGTGCTGTTCAAGAACGCGGACGTCTTCGAAAGAGCCAAGGGCATCGACACGGTGGTCTTCGACAAGACGGGCACTCTGACCCGTGGCGCCATGACGCTCGTCGACGTGATCACCGATGGTGACCGCGACGAGTTCCTGAAGCTCGCCGGTTCTCTCGAATCTGGTTCGGAACATCCCATCGGAAAAGCCGTCGCTCTTGGCGCCGAGGAGGAAGACATCGAACTCGAGCCTGTTGAGGACTTCGAATCGATTCAGGGCAAGGGTGCTCGCGGTACGGTCAGCGGCAAGACGGTGCTCGTCGGCAAGCCGATGCTGTTCACCGAGGCCGGGCTCTCCGGAGTGGAATCCTGGCAGGACCGGTTCGACGAGATCGCTTCCAAGGGCAACACGACGTTCCTCGTCGGTTGGGACGACACGGTGGAGGGTGTTGTCAGTGTTGCGGACACGGTACGTCCCACATCGGCACAAGCGATCAAGGATCTCCATAGCAAGGACATCTCAACAGTGATGCTCACCGGCGACTCTCGCCAGACGGCCGATGCGATCGCCTCCATGATCGGCATCGGTGACGTTGTCGCCGAGGTACTCCCCGGTGAGAAGTCCGAAGCTGTTTCGGAGATGCAGGCCAACGGCCAGGTCGTCGCGTTCGTCGGGGACGGTATCAACGACGCGCCGGCACTGACCGTGGCCGACCTCGGCATGGCCGTCGGTTCCGGAACCGACGTCGCCATCGAAGCTGGTGACGTGGTACTGATGTCCGGTGATCCGACCACTTCCGTGACATCGATCATGCTCGCTCGAAGAACGTTCAGAACGATCAAGCAGAACCTGTTCTGGGCATTCGCCTACAACACAGCCGCGATCCCCCTCGCGGCGCTCGGTTTTCTGAACCCGATGATCGCAGCTGCCGCGATGGCGTTCTCGTCAGTATCGGTGGTGACGAACTCAGTCAGGCTCCGCAGGTTCGGCAGGTA
>CAZWMX010000045.1:5447-11596 GCA_964635205.1 uncultured Acidimicrobiaceae bacterium
GAGCTAATTGATCAGCCACTGGATGCCTCGAGTGACCATCCCCG
Source organism: uncultured Acidimicrobiaceae bacterium (assembly GCA_964635205.1). GTDB lineage: Bacteria > Actinomycetota > Acidimicrobiia > Spongiisociales > UBA5794 > B3-G11. The sequence continues at coordinate 5,492 of CAZWMX010000045.1, forward strand.
GTCTCTCGAGAATCGGAGTATGAACGAGCAGCGCTGGGCAGTCCACTGACTCGGCGATCCGGTCGGCAAGATCTGCAACGAGGTGGAACCGATGTGTGGGTGCACCCAGAATCACGAGGTTGCTCCCCCTCGATAGATCGGTCAGTGTTTCCACGAGGTCATCCGTCGGCTTGACCCGGTCATCCCATGGAACCGTGAGGTTCTCCCCGAGCTGCTCGTGGTAGGTGCGGATCGACTCTGCGAATGCCGGTGGTGCGTCTTTCGGAGTCAGGTGCACGAATCGGATCGATGCCGTTTCGTACCGTGCTATGTGATCGGCCATCTCGATCTTCACAGGGTCGTATGGTCCGCCGGTGCCAAGTACGGCAATCCTATCGATCTCATCAACGGCCCTGTTGCGCAGGAACACCGAATCACAGATCAGGTTCTCTCTGAGCCAACGCAGATCGCGAGTGATATGTCGAGTCGCTCTGAGATCCTGCGGAAGGTCGGCGATGAACAGGTCGACACCCTCCTTCTCCACGAACATGTGCACCATGCCGCGGCGATCCTCATCTGTGTACTGCTGAGTCGTCACCTCGATGCCGAGCTCGTCTGCTCGTGCGAGATCCGCTGCGGTCGGGACTATGCGCTGAGTCCTCGCGTCGAAGTTGATCACATGGATACGTCCACCAGGCGCCGCCGTGAGCCGCATGGCCAGGCGGAACAGAGTCCGCTGCCTGGAGGGGCGTGTTGGCCGCCGGAACAGCACGAGCACATGGTGACGACCCCCGCCGGAGACGGCATCGGCACTGTTCTGGACGAGTCTTGCGTTCTCACGCAATCTCAGGGCATCTCGTGCGGCCGATTCCTTGACGGCTCGTGACTGCCCGAAGATCCGATACCAACCTACGCCGGCAAGGACAAGAACAAGGGCTCCAACCATTGGCACCACACCCATCTGGGTGAGCAGAAGCAGTGCTGCGCCCATTCCGAACACTTGCGGTACGGGGTACAAAGGTGACCGGAACTCGGGCTGATACCAGTCGAGATGTGCCTCGCGGAACGCGATGAGTGCAAGATTCACAAGCGCGAACACGAGGAGTTGGAACGCCGATGCCAGTTTGGCGAGTTCAAGCAGTGGGACGAACAGAACCAGCACGATGAGAACTATTCCCGTGACGATGATCCCCGCAATCGGTGCGCCAGACCGCTCACCGATCTTGACCAGGAACTGGGGTGCGAGGTTGTTACGAGCCATCGCAAACGGGTAGCGAGAAGACGCGATCACACCTGCGTTCGCCATCGATATCAGTGCGATGACTGCAACACCCGCGATCATCGTCACGCCGGCAGAGCCCAAGAACTGCTCTGCGGCGAGAGTCATTGGTGTCTCCGTGCGGACAAGCTCATCGGCGGGTGACGTTCCGACGATCACTGCAACGATCGCCGGATACAGCAGCATCATGAATCCGACCGAAACGAGCATCCCAAGTGGAATGTTCCGGCCCGGACGACGCACCTCGCCGGCGATCGAGGCAACCTTGGTCACACCTGCGTACGACACGAACACAACAGCGGCGGCCGACATCAGACCTTTCACACCGTTGGGCATGAGAGGTTGAAGAGCAGCCTGATCAATACGTGGGATTCCTACGACAACGAACCCGATGAGCACAAGGATGACACTGGTGACCAGGACGATCTGAAACTTCGCGGTCTGCTTTGCGCCGACGAGATTGATACCGATCAGCAGAATCCCGAGCGCTACAGCCACCGGTCTCTCCGGATGTTCGATGAAGTAATTGAGATATGCGGACAGGCCAACCAGGGCAAAGGACGCTTTGAAGATCAAAGTGAACCACACGCCGAATCCCGAGATCGTGCCCATGAGCGGACCCATCGCCCTGTCGATATAGAGGTAGGTCCCTCCGGCCTCGGGCATTGCGGTGGCCATCTCTGCTTTCGAGAGTGCAGCCGGGAGAACGACGAGACCAGCAAGGAAGAAGGCGATGACAACCGAGGGTCCAGCGATCTTGAACGCGAGCCCCGGCAAGACGAAGATACCCGATCCGACCATTGCGCCGATCGAGATCGTCAGGACTGCATACAGACCGAGCGACCGACGCAGAGCGGAGGCCGGTTCAGGCGTAGGGTCGGAGTGGTGCATCGGCAATCTGTCAGAAAGGTAGCCGAAGAGGCCGATGCGCGCCCGCCGACGCCCGCCGACGTGTTCAATCTCAATCGTTGGTCTCAAGCCTCGAGCCACAAGAAAGACATGAACCTGTCGTCCGTCGTCCGGCATCTGGTTTCTGATGAAGCAACTTCTCCATCTCTGTACCCTCCGGCCATGGAAGTCATCAGGCGTCACCATCAACCTTCGCTTCGGAACCCCATCGCGATCATCGCCTTCGGGGGATGGAACGATGCGTGCGACGTCGCTTCGACCTCGGCTGAGTTCATCATCGACGCCCACGAGGAAGCCGATGTATTCGCTGAGGTCGAACCTGACGCCTTCTACGACTTCCAACAACACCGTCCTTCCATCTCGATCATCGATGGCGTCACCAAGTCGCTCCGCTGGCCGACGATTCGCTTTACCGCTCTTGCCAGACCAAACGATGCAAGAGACCTTGTGGTCGTATCGGGTCCTGAGCCGAACTTCCACTGGAAGACAATCGCCCGAAACATCGCCGAACTCCTTGGAGAGATCGGTGTTGAAGAAGCTCTTCTCACTGGTGCCTACGTCGGGGCGGTTAGCCATAGGGACGCGGTACAGCTGTCGGGTGTCGGCTCTGATACGGTCGGCGTCATCCGCAGTGGCCTGCATTCGGCAAGCTACGAGGGACCAAGCGGCATCGTTGGTGTTGTTCAGGGAGCCTGTAAGGAGTCGGGGATCAGGTCGCTCAGCATGTGGGCACCAACACCTCCCTACCTCGGAGGCAACCCATACCCCAAAGCTGTTCTTGCGATCATCGAAAAGATCTCAGACGTCACAAACCTCCATATCGACATCTCCGAGCTCATAGCCGTCGACGCCGAGTACTCCCAGAAGGTGGACGACGCTCTCGAGGACGCAGGCTCGGATGTTGCTGAGTTTCTCGAAGAGCTCGATGCCTACGACGAACCGTTCCTTGGAACGCTGTTCGACCCGCGCCGGGAAGCAGAAGTGCCCACAGCCCCGAATCTCGATCCGGAACGTGCGGATGCACTCGTCGACGAGATTGTCGAGTTCCTCGAGGGCAACGGCTAACCGAATTCGAGCTCTTCACGTGGGTTCACCTCCTCGCAGCAGCGACATGGACCGGCAGGCTCATCGTTCTCGTGTTCGTGGTTGGCGCAGCAAGGAAGGCCGGCGCGGACGTAGAGATCCTACGAGCCGTGGCGAGACGCTTCGGAGTCGTATCGTGGACCGCGATGGCGGTCGCAGTCCTCGCCGGTCTCAGGCTGTACACCCTGGTCGGACTTCCGTGGTCCGACTTCGCCCTCAAAGGCACCCTGATCGCTCTGTCGATCGGCATTTCGCTCTTCCACCACTTCACCGCAAGACGAACCTCACCGGCATTGCGGGGTCTCCAACAGGCCGTCATCCTGGTGCTCGCAGTCGGGATCTTCGGGGCAGCCGTCTCCCTCGTTTAGCGCTGGAGAGCCTGGAGAACGGCCAGGAGGCGGTCCACCTCATCCTGGGTAGTGTGGAGATGCGGTGCGATTCGGACCGAATCGCCCCGGACACTCACCGAAACCCCTGCCTCAGACAGCGCGTCGGGTAATCCGGCCGGAAGACCCTTGGGATGGCGGATACCGATCAGATGTGGGGACCGTTGATCTGCAGACGCGGTGTGCCAACCCAGCTCGGATACACGGTCGGAGATCGTTGACGTCACAGACCCGAGTGACGCAGCAACACGTTCAACACCCCACTCGGCGATCTGATCCATGGCCGCATTCGCCATTGCCACACCGATGAAGTTCGAACGCTCCCCCATGTCGAATCGGCGGGCACCCGGTTCGTACGAATCTGTGTAGTCCACAAGACCGGCGAAATCGTCTGCATCCTTGCGCGCGATCCACCCCTCCTCCAGCGGTACACCTATGCGGTGCTCCTCGGCAACCCACAGGTAACCAAGGCCGTAGAAGCCGAGCTGCCACTTGTAGCCAACCGTTGCAACGAAGTCGGGCTTGACCTCCTTGACGTCGAGCGGCATGGCCCCGAATGACTGGCTGGCATCAACGACGAGGGCCGCTCCTACCGATCGAGCCGCCTCGCCCACCCGAACGAGATCGACGTAGCTGCCATCGGTCCAATGGCAGTTCGGAACAGCGACCACCGCAGTGCGATCGTCGATCGCTTCGAGAAGGCCGGACGTCCACCCATCCCGGGTTTTGGCTACGGTGACGAGTACCCCCCCTTCACGCTCAACCTTGGCACGCCACGGATAGATGTTGGAAGGGAACTGCTCCTCGAGCACAACGACGGTACGCCCGTTACCGATGGCCAGGTTGGCTGTTGCTACTCCGATGCCGTACGAGATCGCAGGTATGAGCGCCACGCCTTCCCCGTCGTCACCCAGCAGACCACCAACGGTGGATCGGAGATGTTCCACCGGTTCAAAGAACTTTGGCGGACCGACATCCCAGGGAGTTGCCGTGAGATCGATCGCCTCACGCCCCGCCGCGGTCACAGCCTTCAATCGAGGGCCGAAGTAGGCCGAGTTCAGATACGCAACATCATCCGGAACATCAAACAGGTGGCGCTGATCCTTGAGCATCAGGCCAGCCTAGGTACCGGACAACAGACGATGTGCGAACCGAAAACCGTAGACCGAAAACCGAAAACCAGAAAGCCCCCACCGAGGTGGGGGCTTTCTGCTCTCTACTTCTTGCGCTTGTGTCTGTTCGCCTTGAGCCGCTTGCGGTATTTGTGCTTGCTCATCTTCTTGCGACGCTTCTTGACTACAGAACCCATGCAGGTGATCCTCATTCATGAAATCGGGGTGTGGCTGCGCGGAACACCCGCCAGACGGGCCGCGCTCGACGGAAGCATAGGCAGATTCCAGCGTTGATGACGGTCGACTGACACCGTCGCTTCGTTATCATCCTTGGATGCGCCCCATCATCGGCATCACTGCACGGCCCCAGACCGCGCCTTCCGCCGGAAACGAAGTGCTCGCCTACCTCACCACCCACACATACACGGATAGCGTCCTGCGCGGTGGCGGCGTACCGGTGCTGATCCTCCCCGTCGAGCCCCGCCTCGTCGACCCCATCCTCGACCGGCTCGACGGAGTTGTCCTCACCGGAGGCGGTGACATCGCTCCAGAGCGTTACGGTGCTGAGCGAGACGATGCAGTCCGCATGGTGAATCATGAACGTGACGAATTTGAACTCGCACTTGTCACGAAGGCGTACGAGCGCAAGATGCCGATGCTCGCGATCTGCAGGGGGAACCAGGTCGTGAACGTTGCGTTCGGCGGAACACTGATCCAGGATCTTGCCTCTCACAGCGGTGCACACGACCACGACATTGCCGGAGAGGGCGCATACGAGCCACACTCACGAGCTATGGTCGAAGAAGGCTCGAAGATCGCATCGATCTTCGGGGCAGGCCTCCACGGGATCAACTCGATCCACCACCAAGCAGTCGAAGCACTCGGTGAGGGTCTCAAGGTTGTTGCGTCCGCTCCCGACGGAACGATCGAGGCGCTCGAACACGAGGACAAGACGTGGGATCTGCTCTCGGTTCAATGGCATCCGGAGTATCTCGGCGTGCGCGACCACGGCGATTCCCACGAACTGTTCACAGCCTTCGTGGATTCTGCTGCGAAGTACGCCGCCAACTCCTAATCGTGCCTCTCACGAACATCCTCTTTATCTGCACCGGCAACATCTGCCGATCCCCTCTGGCTGAGGTCGCCGCGCGGTCCTTGTTCGGAAACGACTCCTTTGTGTTCTCGAGTGCCGGCACCCACGCCGTTGCGGGGAACGCTGCGACCGGGAACATGCAGGTCGTTGCATCAGAGCACGCGCTCGATCTCTCGATCCATACAGCAACACAGCTCTCTGATTGCGCACAACCCCACATCGTCTATGGCATGGAGCAACATCACCTGGTCGCCGCACGACGGC
>CAZWMX010000045.1:11696-16118 GCA_964635205.1 uncultured Acidimicrobiaceae bacterium
GCTCATGGATCTCGTCACCGCCGGCATGGCTCAGCGCTTCAATATCGCCATCAACAAGTCCGCCGAGGAGGAACGAGAGTCTTGAGATCGTACGAGCGGCAACGTCAAGAGCGACCGATGCAGGCAGAACACGGCGTGCATCAACCGTCTTGAGTTTCGCGTCCGGAATCCCGACGACCAGATGAAGAGACTCGTGTAATCGCAGCTGCTTCACGCCATTGGGTGCGGCGATCACCAGGCCGCCGAATACCGATGCAGCCGGATTGTCCGCGTGCCCTTCGAGTTCAGTGACGATCTCGAAGATCCTCCGCCTGTCGGCGCTGCCTCCAGCAGATTTCATGGCAGCGGCGGCGACAGCCGACGTCACGGCCCCCGACGATCCAAGGCCTCTCGCCCGGGGGATTTCGTTCACCAGCGTGATGTGCATTGGTCGACCCACTGCCATGTCGACGGCGCGGTAGATCATGTCAGAGGGATCGAGACGGCTCGTCGAACCGTTCTCCGTGATCGTCATCGTTTCGGCAGGTTCGGCTGTGGCCTTACATCTCAGGGACAAGGCGAGCGCGAGTGTGTCGAAACCGGGTCCAAGATTGCCCGACGATCCCGGAGCAGAGGCTTCACCGATCATCGACGCACCGGTTCTATGAAAACACGCGTCGCAGCGGGACAGGCTTCTCGAATCGAAGATTCAACATGTTCGATCGCCAGCACCTCATCCACACCCTCGTCGAACGCAACGTCGGCGGTTACGAGAATCTCTTGAGGCGCCATCTGCATCGTGAGTAGACGCTCGACATGGTGTACCTGCTCCACGCCGAGGATGGCGACACGAATTGCAGTGCGATCCTCTCTGCCTGCTGCCTCTCCGATGAGCAGCGCACTCATCTCTCTCGCGATCACCAGGGCAACAGCACCAAGGACCAGCCCGATCAGGATCGATGCAAGTCCATCCCATACGACTGAACCGGTGATGTCCGCAAGAATCAAACCGACCGCTGCAATGACAAGACCTGTTACCGCTGCGGCGTCCTCGAACAACACAACGATCAGTGCTGAGTCCTTCGACTCCTTGATCATCCGCCAGATTGACTTCGTGCCGCGAACCCGATTGAACTGCTTGACCGCTGGGACAAAGGCGAGGAAGATCTCAAAACCCGCGGCGATTGCGAGAACCACCAGGGAGAAGACAAGACCCTCGCCTTCATGGGGATCCGGATTCCGGATACGTTGCCAGCCGTTGACGATGGAGAGCACCGCGCCGCCGACGAACAACACGACGGCAACCATGAACGACCAGAAGTACATCGCTTTTCCGCGTCCGAAAGGATGCGTGACGTTTGCCCTGTATCTCGAGACGGCATCTCCACGAAGCAGAAAGAGCTGATTCCCGGTGTCGGCCACCGAGTGGATTGCCTCGGCAAACATGGCAGAACTCCCAGAGATGCCCGCAGCGACGAACTTCGTGATCGCGATCAATCCGTTGGCGGTGAGCGCGAGAATGATGAGTCGACGGGATTCAGAGGCCATGGGGAAGCAGGCTACAGGTGGACAGGTGGACAGGTGAACAGGTGAACCCTGAACCGACGGCGTATGGCGGATCGCCCTTCCTCTGTACCATTGCCTGTACGCGCTGAAGGAGCGGATTCGTGGCTGTGATCGAAACGTCCGGGCTGACCAAGTTCTACGGAGATGCTCCGGGAATCATCGATCTGGATCTCGAGGTCAGGCAAGGTGAGATCTTCGGCTTCCTTGGACCGAACGGAGCAGGCAAGTCCACAACAATTCGCACACTCCTCAACTTCCTGATCCCAACTCGAGGGTCGGGCAAGGTCTTCGGGCTTGATATCCAAAAGGACAGCGTCGAGATTCGTCGCCGCACCGGGTACCTGCCGGGCGATCTCGCGATGTACGACCGTATGACGGCACGCGAGTTCCTGTTGTACTTCGCGAACCTTCGGAAGATGGACACGAGGAAGCGAGTCGAGGAACTGGCGAGCCGCTTCGAACTCGACCTCGACCGCCGCATAAAAGACTACTCGTCGGGCAATCGTCAGAAGGTCGGACTCGTCAACGCGCTGATGCATGATGCTGAACTGCTCATTCTCGACGAACCAACCGGAGGACTCGATCCGCTCATGCAGCAGGAGTTCCATGAGCTCTTGGAGGAGGTTCGCGATGAGGGAAGGACTGTGTTCCTGTCATCCCACATTCTGCCCGAAGTCGAGCGACTCGCAGACAGGGTCGGAATCGTCCGTGATCAGAGGCTCGTCACCGTTGATTCGGTTGAGGCTTTCAAGGGGCTGAGCAAGGCCACAGTGACGATTCGTTTTGCGTCCATCCCCGACCCGGCTGCGTTCGCATCACTCGAGTCCGTGACCGATGTGGATACACGCAACGGCGGCGACACGCTTGTTCTCACTGTGGAGGGCACGGTCGACGCCGTGCTCAAGCGCGCAGCAGCAGAGGAGGTCCTGTCCATCTCATCACGAGCCGGTGAACTCGAAGACGTGTTTCTCTCCTACTACGCACGTACCGATGCTTCGTAACGTATTCACCAAGACAATCAGGGACAATCTGCGATCCGCTGTCGGCTGGGTTGTCGGAGCCGGTGTGCTGACCGCGTGGCTCGCTGCCATGTACCCATACATCAGGGACTCGGACGCAATGCGCGAGTTCATCGAGCAGATGCCCCCCGAATTGATGGCCGCCTTCGGCATGGACCCCGCGACTTTCCTCACGGGTGCTGGATACTTGTCCGGCCAGATGTACACATTCGTCGGACCAGTCATCATGATCGGATTCGCCGTTGGCCTTGGTGCAGCAGTCACCGCAAAGGAGGAACAGGAAGGCACTCTGGACATGCTGCTGTCAGCGCCCTTGTCGCGTAGACATGTCGTCCTGTCAAAGCTCGCAGCATCTGCGCTACTTGCGGCCTCCGTGCCTGTCATCATGGCAGCGGTCCTGATTCTCGCGAACCCGCCCCTCGGATTGGAGATATCCATACAAGGAATCCTCGCGGTGAATGCAGGGCTCTGGCTTCTCGGCATGGTCTTTGCGGGGGTCGCAACGACCGTTGGTGCGTTCACGGGTAAACCCGGTGCGGCGTGGGGCACCGCGCTCTTCGCTGCGGTACTCGCCTGGTTCGTCAGCCTCTTCGAGCCGTTCTTCGACTGGCTCGAGCTGCCGAGCAAGGTCAGCCCGTTCACCTGGTACATCGGCAAGAACCCGATGCTCGATCCGTGGTCAACAGGGTTCTGGTGGCTTCTGCTCACGGTAATCGCTCTCGCTGCCGGAACCGTCTGGCTGTTCTCACGCAGGGACATCGCAACAGAGCTTGCAGTCCTGCCAGAGACGTCCATCACTCCCAGGCGCTCCAAGCATGTCGATCCACGCTCCACTCGTCTGCTCGGATCGGTCGCAGGCAAGACCGTTTGGGATAGACGCAAGACAGTGTTCGTGTGGGCCGGGGGTATCGCGTCATTCCTACTCATCACGTTCGCAGCGTGGCCCGCGATGGCGGAAAACGCGACCGCACTCGAGGGACTCATCAGCGCCATGCCCACGGAGATGTTTGCGGTCTTCGGAATGACAGATCCTGAATCCCTGGCGACACCAGCAGGCTTCATCTCATCAAGGGCGTATCTCAATGCAGGTCCGTTGATCATGATCCTGTTCTGCGTTGGGGGCGTTTCGGCGCTCGTGGCCAAAGAGGAGCGGACTGGTGTCCTCGATATGGTTCTGTCCAACCCTCTTGCGAGGCAACGCGTCCTCGCACAGAAAGTACTTGCCCTCGCCGGCCTTGCAGCCGTAGTCGCAGGCATCCTGATAGCAGTCGGGATTGCAGGAAACCAGCTCTGGAACACGGGACTCGAGCCAATGCACATCGTGGGAGCCAACGTCGGCCTCTTGCTGCTCGGCATCTTCTTCGGAGGCATGGCACTCGCGCTGTGGTCGTTTCTCGGTTCCGGTGGCACAGCGGTCGGAATCACAAGCGCGTTTGCCGTTGTGACCTACTTCCTGAACGGACTCGCCACGGTCGTTGATCCGATCGCTCCCCTTCGCCCTCTCTCCCCGTTCTTCTGGTATCTGGGTGACACAGTGCCGCTGGCAAAGGGCATCGAGCCCGCGTATCTGTTGCTCCTTGTCGGCGGAGTCGTGGGGGCGGCAATCGCCATCCGAAGATTCGACAAGCGGGACCTGGCGGTCTGACAGAGCTCACGTATCAGCCGTGGCGAGAGTTCTCGCTTCCCGACGGCTCTCCCTGTCGCTGAGGTACATGCCGGCAGCCACAAGACCCCCGGCTGCGACTATCCCGAGTTGGAGTTGCTCGTCGAGAAAGACGATTCCTCCAATGAGAGCAACGAACGGCACGATGTACCCCACAAGAGATGCATTGGTCACGGGTATGTGCTGAATCAACCA
>CAZWMX010000046.1:0-16015 GCA_964635205.1 uncultured Acidimicrobiaceae bacterium
CGGCTGGAGACTTCGAGCTACTGCTCACCCGCATCCGCGCGCTCACTCGCTTCCGCTGCGTCCACCACGACGGCGCCAGAACCGCAATGCCGGCGTCACCGAGGGACCCGAGCCGATGGCGGAGCAGCTCCACGGCCAACGACGGCTCGACCTCTGACCAGACCGGCTCGGCCACGTCCAGCAGGTCACCGAGCTCAGGAGCGATCCGGTCGAGATGACCCAGGGCCCGCAGCACGTCCTCTACGGCAGTCTCACCCAGTGATGCCTCGCCGTTCCAGAGTTGGGCGATCGAGACGATCAGACTCGACTCGTCGGTGTCTTGAGCGAGGAGCTCCACCGCCCACGCTGACGGGTCGCTGGAGCGGCCAAGGTCGTCGAAGGAGTCGCTGACGAGCCCGTCGGCAAGATCTTGCTGGACGCCGGCCTCCTGGTCGTCGGCGTCGGCGAACTCTGGGGCGACGATCCTGAGGCAGAGACGCACGCGGCCCATCGCGGGCACACCCGTACCCACCCATGCGCACACAGCCCGCTCGAGCGCGCGCACCCGTTCAGGATCGAGCGACATCCCAAGCCACGGATCGTGAGACACGAGGGCATGAAGCCAGCTCTCTGGCACGGTCCGTCGCCCGGGACGCCTCGGCGTCATCAGCGTGCCCGAACGCACGAGGCGAGCCCGCACCTCGGCGTCGACGAGCTCGGCCAGCTCGTCGGCGAGACGCGTGTGTGCGTCGAAATCATCGCCATCAAGGAGCGCCAAGAGTGTTGTCCGGTCGGACGCCCCGGGCATCGGCCACCACCAGGAACGACCCCGGCCCGACTCGTCGACGGTGAGTCCGGCCACGAATCGTCCGCTCTCCACCAGCGCGCTCGCCAATGCCACGAGCCGAGCACCACGGTCGATTGGGTCAGTCGGCATTCAGCACATACTCCATTCGCGCAACAACAGCGCTGTCGTCACCATGGCGGACACCGACGTTCCGATCCCCGCTGGGGCCGGATGTTCGCGGCGGGATCGGTCCTGAGCGTGGCATCGTCGGAGCGCAGGGTACCGTAGCCGGCCCACCGAGAGGATGCTGCGCCTGGCGCGTCGGACTCGAGCGAACTTCGAGCAGGAACTGTGGGCAACGGCTTATCCGGCTGGACAGAACCTGCTGCTGGCGGCCCGGGCGACGGGTTTGGGTGCTGCGTTGATCATGCCCTCGGTGTTGGCGCCGAAAGGGGCCTACGAGCGGATCATCGGACTCCCCAAGGGCGTGCTGCTCGCCGCCGTGATTCCAGTCGGGTATCCGAAAGGACGATTCGGCCCTGTGACCCGACCCCCGGCCCGATCCTTCATCTCCTGGGATCACTTCCGGGAGCCCGCTGGGCGAAAGGTCTGAGCTTCGGCAGTGGATGGCCTGCCGATTGGTTACAGGGCGCCGGAGCCACCGGAACAGCGGCTCTGACCCAAGGACGGCACTAGCCAGAGGGCATACCGCTGGGAGGGGTGAGCGCCCGGTGGTGGGTCTCTCGCATCCTGATGGCGACGATGATGCCGGATCCGGCGGTGAGGAGGGCGACCGTCCATAACGACCATCACCCGCAGCGAACTCCAAGAGCGCCTTCAGACCGGCGAGGCGACACTCATCGATGTTCGCCCGATGACCGAGTACGACGCCGGGCACATCCCTGGCGCCATCTCGATCCCGCCCGACCAACTCGACGAGCTGCTCCCCCAACTCCCCACGAACCGCGAAATCGTCGCCTACTGCCGGGGTCCCTACTGTGTGTACGCCGACCAGGCCGTCCGCACCCTCGTCGCCACAGGACGCTCCGCCCGGCGCCTCGAGGACGGGCTCCCCGAGTGGCAACGCAGCGGTGGACCCGTCGAGACAACCAGCACACCCAACAGATCCACGACGTGACGTCGCACCCGGTTTGCCGACACCTCCTGCTCGATTGTCCGGTGCCGGGAGTCAGTTCGGTGAACGTTGTGAGACCGAGTTCCACGTTCGCTCCCGGTCTTCGGAGACTGTGGCGAGGCCACCCACGGCCGATCACGCAGCCGACGACGACTCGTCCCGAATCACCCGGCGGGATCGCGCTGTGATTGCGTGTGTACGGACTCCGCAATGATCGAGTGGATATCACGCTTGGCGAGTTCCTTCCCCAACTTCAGACGCATGAACGCGTTCGTTGTGTGGCGGGTCACCTCGCCGTCGAGGTAGTAGGTGTCCTGTACATACTGAACTCCATCGGCGTAGGCACCGACCGCAGCCTCATCGAGCCGGAAACGGTCATAGTTCACCACCGCTTTCACACGGCCGGCGAGCGGCCCCAGGAGAGTATCCACTGCTCCGAGAATCTCGCGTACATCATCGGGAGTCCTGACATGGAGACCCGAGTAGTCCATGAAGACAGTATTGCGAGACCGGTCATACGTGAGTCGGTCGCTCAGGTTCAGCTCCAACATTTGCCGTCGGAGACCCATGCGGCCCGGTGCGAAGATCGATGGGTCCATCAGCCGTGGACTGTCGAGCGTGGGAGTAAACGGCAGGAGACTCAGGATGTCCCGCTCGATATCGACACCGGGAGCGACCTCCGTCAGGACGAGTCCATCCGGACCGAGTTCGAATACGCAACGCTCTGTGATGTACGTGATGTTCTGACCCTTGGCAATGGCCTGGTTCGCACCGAAGGTGATCTGATCGACGCTGCCGATGAACTTGCCGAATCGGCCCTCGGCGACGATCTCGAGCGCTCCACCGGAGATCGAGACCTCCAGTCCGCCGCTCGAGAAGGTGGTCAGGAACACCACGTTCTGGGTTCGTTGGGTGAGGTTGATCGCCCCGCCACAGCCCGCCAGCCGGTTCCCGAATCTGCTCACATTCACATTTCCGCCGGCATCGCATTCGGCCACTCCGAGAAACACGGTATCCAAGCCGCCCCCGTCGATGAAGTCGAACGACGACGCGTGATCCACCAGGGCTTCGCGATTGACGGCCGCACCGAAATCGAATCCGCTCAGTGGCACGCCTCCGATCACTCCCGTGTCGATCGTGAAGGTGACGAGGTCGTGGATATCTTCCTCGCCTGCGACTCTGCCAACGAGCTCGGGGAGTCCAAGTCCAACGTTGACCACATCATCGGCGCCGAGTTCCATCGCTGCGCGCCTGGCGATTGCGGTGCGCGCGTTGAGGGGAAGAGCTTCGAGAGATCGGGTCGGTATGCGCAATTCGCCTGACGCCGCCGGGTTGTACACCGTATCCCACGACTGTGTGTGCTGCTCGGCGTCGGCAACCACTACTGCATCAACGAGAATCCCCGGCACGCGGACGTCTCGAGAATCGAGCGATCCAGACTCGGCCACTCGTTCGACCTGGCAAATCACATAGCCACCGCTGGCCCTCGCGGCCATGGCAAGGTGGAGGATCTCGAGCGACACTGCCTCCTTCTCGGTCGTGATGTTGCCGAGCGGATCGGCCGTCGTCCCACGGATTATCGCCACGTCAACAGGAAATCCCCTGTAGAAGAGCCAGTCTTCACCACCGCGGTGCGTGAGCTCGACGATGTCTTCGGTGGCCGACTTGTTGACCTTCCCGCCCTCGATGCGCGGGTCCACGAACGTTCCGATCCCAACCGTGGAAAGAACACCCGGACTTCCCGAAGCGATGTTGCGAAAGAGATGCACAATGACACCCTCGGGCAGGTTGTAGGCCTCGATCTTCTCGTCGATTGCGAGTCGCTCGATTTTCGGGACGAGTCCGTAGTGACCTCCAATCGTGCAATGCAGCAAACCTTCGTGTCCGAGATGATTGAGTCCTCGCTCGGCGCCATCCCCTTGACCGCCCGCCCAAACCAACGTGAGGTCGGTTGGCAAGCCCTGAGTGACATAACGCCGTTCTATTGCTGCAAGCACCGCCTCGGCGACTCCATGGCCTCCCCAACCAGACGAAGCAACGACATCTCCATCACAAATCACGGATACTGCGTCGGTCGCGGAAACAATCTTGCTGATCGACATGGGTTGGGGCCTCCGATCGTTGCCCGGAATCTACACCGATCGTCTCGCGCCATTCGACGATGTCTGTTCAGTCAATCGGCCTGCCCTACCGGAGCTGCGAGTCGGGTCATACGATCACCCGTTTGGTGACTCACCCGTCGGCGGCGATCCTCGGAGGAAACCGCTCAAGAATGGGTGCGAATGTGTCTTGTGCGCGGTCTATGCCCGGAACCGTCCTGTAACGCCATCCCATGATGTGTGCGGCGGTCCGCGCCTCACACGGTGATGACGACTTTCCCCTGGGCGTGTCCCTCTTCCAGATAGCGGATCGCGTCGGGGACCTCGCTCAGCGTGTAGCTTCGATCGATGACCGGCGTCACATCTCCGGCTTCGATGAGTTCCTTGAGAACAACCAGGTCCTCGGAGCGGATCGACGCCACCATCGGAACCATCTTCTGGCGTCCAACGAGTGAGGCGAACAGGATCTTGGACACAAAGGTCAGGGGCCCGAGCCAATCCCCCATGTGCAGTGCGCCGATTGCAACATAGACCCCCGTGGGGCTCAAGGAACGCCTGTAGGCCGACAGAGAACGTGTCCCGACACTGTCGAGAATCAGGTCATAGTGCTGCCCGCCCTGGGTGAAGTCCTCCCGTGTGTAGTCGACGACATGGTCTGCGCCGATCGAACGGACCACCTCGGCGTTCCTCGGACTGCACACGCCCGTCACTTCCGCCCCGAACGACTTGGCCAACTGCACCGCAAACGTGCCGACGCCTCCCGAGGCACTGCTGATCACCACCTTGTCGCCGTGCTCGATCTGCCCCTTGCGAAGAGCCTGGAGGGCAGTGGTCCCCGCCATGGCGACCGACGCCGCTTGCTCAAACGAAGTGTTGGCCGGCTTCTGAGCGATCGAGCGTTCCGAGACGCACACATACTCCGCAAAGGCTCCGCTGCACCCGCCGAACACCTCGTCACCCGGCTGAAACAGCTTCACGTCTTTGCCGACCGCTTCAACCGTCCCGGCGACATCGGCACCCTGAATGATGTGTCTAGGCTTGCTCAATCCGGCCTGCAGGCGCACAAGGTGCGGCTTGGCCCGCATCATGTGCCAGTCATACGGGTTCACGGAGGCCGCGCGAACCCGTACCAGGACCTGATCGTCCTTTGGTGTGGGCTTGTCGACTTCTTGGAGTTCCAGAACGTCCGGTGAGCCGTACTGGTGTTGGACTATCGCGTTCATCGTCTTCTCCTTGCTGGAAGGACCTCGCTCGACAGAAATAGCGAGGCTCCAATCATGCACCATGGATGACGGGCAGTAGATCGACCGAAACGGTCCAGGGCATGCGACATTTCAGATTCTCCTTTGGTGATCCGCAGCGTCGCGCGGGATCCCGTTGATTGGGGCACATACAATTCGTACGTTGTAAGCGTATGCTGTAAGGTAGTAGTACAACGTAAGGCTGTCAAGGGGAGAAATCGGGTCTCGTTCGAAACTTACCTCGTACGTTAGAATGTGATAGCAGCCAGGAGACAGATGGCCACAGAGACCGAGCCGATCGCACAACCACGAGTCCCCTTGAGCCGGGAGCGCGTGCTGCACGCCGCCATCGCGGTGGCAGATGAGGGTGGAATCGAATCCCTTACCATGCGCAAGCTGGCGGAGGAACTCGGGGTCGAGGCAATGTCGCTGTACCACCACGTGGCCAACAAGGAGGCGGTCCTCGATGGCATCGTCGATGTCATGGTTGGCGAGGTTGACGAAGCCCTGGCGGATTCCGACACACCCGCCGACCCGGTCGAATGGAAGCCGACCATGCGAAAGAGGATCCTCACGGCCCGCGAGATAATGCTCCGTCACCCGTGGGCGCCGGGTGTGATCGAGACGCGAACGGCGGTAAGCCTCGTCTTGATGCGGTACTTCAACGAGCTGCTCGGGATCCTCCGAGAGGGTGGCTTCTCGTACGACCTTGCCCATCACGCCTTGCATGCGCTCGGGAGCCGGGCCCTGGGGTTCACCCAGGAGCTGTTCAAGCCGGACGGCGACACCGACGAAGAGGCCGACATGGCAATGCTCGAGCAGATGGCAGACCAGCTGCCGTACATCGTCGGGATGATGATGGAGGTCAGCCACGACGCCGATGACGACTCCTCGCTCGGCTGGTGTGACGACCAGGCCGAATTCGAGTTCGGGCTCGATCTCACCCTCGACGGCCTCGAAAGGCTCGTCGAAGCCGGCTGACACCCATCGGCTTCGTACCTTCGGAAGCGCTCAACGACGTATATCGCGTCTCCCGACCAGAGTAGACTTGATAACCTTACGCCGTACGGGTATGTTTGCGGCCTGAACTTACAACGTACGGACGCTCCCCCGAACCCAACCAAGAGGATGAGCCCCATGACCCCACCCAACACGTCGCCGACTCGCTCGGCGGACGGCAACATCATCGAGGCGCGCGGCCTTGTCAAGAAGTACGGCGATGTAGTCGCCCTCGACGGCCTCGACCTCACAGTTCCCGAGGGCACGATTCTTGCGCTGCTCGGTCCCAACGGTGCGGGAAAGACCACTGCGGTATCCATCCTGACCACGCTCCTCGAACCGGACTCGGGAACCGCCACCGTGGCGGGCGCAGATGTCGTGGCGGCACCCGACGAGGTGAGAAGGAACATCGGCCTGTCCGGTCAATATGCAGCCGTTGACGAGCATCTCACCGGATTCGAGAACCTGGACCTGTTCGGACGGCTCTACCGGCTGGGAAGAAGGAAGTCGAGGGCAAGGGCACGCGACCTCCTCGAACGGTTCGATCTCACCGACGCTGCACACCGGCCGGTGAAGACCTATTCGGGCGGCATGCGTCGCCGACTCGACCTCGCAGGCGCTCTGGTGGCAGAAGCACCCGTTCTCTTCCTCGACGAGCCGACCACCGGCCTGGACCCGCGCAGTCGAACCGAACTTTGGGCGATGATCCGCGAGCTGGTGAAGGGCGGCACGACACTGCTTCTCACAACCCAGTACATGGAGGAGGCCGACCAGCTCGCCGATGACATCGTCGTCATCGATCACGGCCGGGAGATCGCCCACGGCACCGCCGACGAGCTCAAGACGATGGTCGGAGGTGAGAGGATCGTAATCTCGCTCCACCCGAACGCCAGCATGGAGGACGCACAACGGGTTCTCGGTCAATTCTCGGTGGGAGATCTCCACATCGAGGGCCGAACGGCGATTGCGCCAATCTCGGGCGGGGCCCAAACCCTCACGGAGGTACTCCGTGCCCTTGACTCCGAGAGCGTGGCGCTTCGAGACGTCGGCTTGCGCAGGCCGACGCTCGATGATGTGTTCCTCTCCCTCACAGGACATGTCACAGAGAGCGAGAACGAAGATACAGCCGCCGGTGAGCTCGAAACGGTCGGGGAGGTCCACTGATGGAGAACATCGCCTACGCATTCGCCGATGGAGTCGCCGTTGCGAAGCGGAACGTGATCAAGATCAGACGCGTGCCCGAGATCCTCGTCTCTGTGCTGATCTCACCGATCATGTTCGTGCTTCTTTTCGCCTACGTGTTTGGGAGCTCGATCGAGATCCCTGGCGGCTCATACCGGGAATTCCTCATCAGCGGTACCTTCGCCATGACGATCACGTTCGGTGCAACACTCACAGGCGCAGGGCTCGCCGATGACATGCAGAAGGGGATCATCGACCGATTCCGGTCCCTGCCCATGTCACGCTCGGCTGTGGTGTTCGGGAGAACAGCGAGCGATGTGATCTACAACCTCCTCTCGTTGGTCATCATGGCTCTCACAGGACTTCTCGTCGGTTGGCGAATCCACAACGGGTTCGTCAGCGCTCTGCTCGGCTTCGCGCTTCTCCTGTTGTTCGCGTATGCAATGTCGTGGATCATGGCCTACGTCGGATTGATGGTCCCAAGCGTCGAGGTGATCAACAACGTGTCGTTCATGGTGATCTTCCCCCTCACCTTCATCTCCAATGCGTTCGTTCCCGCGGAGAATCTTCCGACGCCGCTGCGGATATTCGCCGAATGGAACCCGGTATCGGCCGTGACACAGTCGTCACGAGAGTTCTTTGGCAACATCCCTTTCGGGACCCCGGAGCCGGCCGCGTGGCCGCTTCAGAATGCAGCGCTCTACACGATCATCTGGGTCGCGATCATCATTGCCATCTTCGCCCCACTTGCGGTGCGCAGGTACAAACGAGTAGGAGTTCGGGGCTGAGAGCCAAGACGGTCGCTTCGCCTCTCCCTACTCAGCGTTGTGCGGTCGAAGGGACCTGTCTCCACGGCACGACGAAGGCCAAGAGGAACCCGACGTTGAGCAAGGCGTTTGCCGGTGCACCGGCTGCGAACGAACCGAGGCTGTCGACGACGAACCAGACCCAGACGCCGGCCAGTATCACCGTCCGCACGAGCTGGGGATCGCGTGGGTAGGCCTTTGCGACCAGGACAAGCAGCGTGGTTCCGAACCCAAGCATCACTCCCCCGAGAACCGCGGACAAGAGTCGAGACTCCGGTGTGAGGCTCTGACCCCCGTCGATCGGCCACAAGACGAGATCGGCGAGGAAGAGTGTCGGTGCCGAGGTCGCCGGCATCGATGCAAGAGCGATTGCGCCCCCGAAGCCGATGAATAGCCATGCACCGAGGTTCTTCCACGGTCCTGCTTTGACAGTTTCCATTCGAACTCCTTGTCGATTCATCCCCAGTGTCTCGGTTCTGGGGCGATCAGCAATTACCTGACAGGTAAGTGTCGGAGGCAGGGCGCTCACGTATAGTCGCCTCATCAAAGGAGACTGCCCATGGAGACGACGTTCGGTCCAGCGCTCAGGGAGTGGCGCAATCGCAGAAGGGTCAGCCAGCTGGACCTCGGTTCCCAGGCAGGAGTCTCGGCGAGACACATCTCCTTTCTCGAAACCGGGAGATCGAAGCCGAGCAGGGAGATGGTGCACCACCTGAGTGAGTACCTCGAGGTTCCGCTGTCTGAACGCAATGCCCTTCTCAACGCTGCCGGCTTCGCGGCGGCCTACCGAACCAGGGACCTCAGCGACGACGAGATGGCACAGGTCCGTGCCGCGATCGATTGGACCCTGGAACGCCACGATCCGTTCCCCGCTCTCGCACTCGACAGGCACTGGACCGTCGTTCGAGCCAACAGCTCCGCCGAAATCATGATCGGCGCAATCGGATTGAGCGAAGGCGAGAGCATGCTGAGCGCCATTACTGATACGAAGCGCATGGAAGCCGCGATCGTGAACTGGGAAGAGGTCGCCCAGCACCTGATAGTGAGACTCCGTACCGAGAGCGCGTTCGTTGGTGGGGATCCTCTCCTCGAATCGACTGCCGATCGGATGATCGAGGAGCAGCGAACTCGCTGGCCCGAACGCTCCGGCTTCCTCCAGGCCGTGGTTCCGATTCAGTTCAAGGCCCAGAACATGGTCTTGTCACTCTTCAGCACGATCGCCCAGTTCGGCACCGCTGAGGACATCGCCCTCGCGGATCTCCGCATCGAGATGTACTTCCCTGCCGACGAAGAAACACGACAGGTCCTCATGGGCTTGGCAAACGCGTAGTCGCGATCGACTCGCTGCGCTCCTGTGGATCATCGGGGAAGGGAAGACCGGTCAAGCCGGGTAGATCGGGAAACGGGACACCAACGCTTTGACGTCGTCCCGGATCCGGGTGGCGACTGGTTCGGCAGTGCCGGATCCCATCGCTTCGAGCACGTCGGTGATCCAGTGGCCGATCTGGGTGAACTCGTCGACCCCCAGGCCGCGCGCGGTGCCTGCCGATGATCCGAAACGCAAACCGGACGTGACCCTGGGTGATTCCGGATCGTCGGGAACCCCATTCTTGTTGGCTGTGAGGCCGGCGCTCTCCAACATGTCCGAAGCAGCAGCGCCCGTCAGGCCAAGTGGACGCAGATCGACCAACAGCAACGGGGTGTCGGTCCCGCCCGTCAGCACCGTGACTTCACGCTCGACCAGGGTCGCCGCGAGAGCCCTTGCGTTGTCGAGTACGCCCTGTGCATATGTCTTGAACTCGGGTTTCATGGCCTCGCGGAACGCCACCGCCTTGGCTGCGACCGCGTTGAGGATCACAGATCCCTGCACACCGGGGAACACCGCCGAGTTCAACTTGCGAGCGAGGTCGGCTCGGTGTGACAGGATGAATCCGCCCCGCACACCGCGGAGGTTCTTGTACGTGGTTGCCGTGACGACATCGGCAACGGGAATCGGGTCCGGATGCAACCCGGCGGCCACCAGGCCTGCCCAGTGCGCCATATCGACCAGCAGGATCGCCCCGACCTCGTCCGCTACCGCGCGGAAACGTTCGAAGTCGATGGCACGGGGGTAGGCCGAGCCTCCCGCGATGATGAGCTTGGGTGACCGTGCGCGGGCAGTCTCGGCCATGGCGTCGTAGTCCAAGAACCCATCAGCTCCGACGCCGTACTGGGCGATGTCGAACCACTTCCCAGAGATGTTTGGCCCCGCACCGTGGCTGAGATGACCACCCGCCGACAGGTCCATCGAAAGGACGGTGTCGCCCGGGGTGAGGAAAGCAAGGAACACGGCGAGATTCGCCTGGGAACCCGAATGCGGCTGCACGTTGGCATAGCCGGCACCGAAGAGCTGCATCGCCCGCTCGATCGCAAGTGACTCGATCCGATCGGCGTTCTCTGCACCGCCGTAGTACCGACCTCCCGGATACCCCTCGACGGTCTTGTTGACCATCGGTGAGCCGATCGCCTCCAGGGTCGCCAGGCTGACCAGGTTCTCCGACGCGATCAGGTCGATGCCATCGCGCTGGCGAGCAGTCTCAGCCTCCAAGGCCGCATAGATTTCAGGATCGACATCGGCGAGCCCCCCGGTGAAATGCTTCATGCAGATCTGCCCTCATCCCTCGCTGTCATCCACGCCCACGGCACAAGGGCAAGAACCCGCGCCGGTACCTCGCAGCCGATCGTAACAGCAGCATCAACACCCGCCAGCACGTCCACCAAGGCATGGAGGCCGAACCGGCTCGCGTGTTCAAGAACCTGATCGGCCGGACGGCTTCCACCGGCGCCGGCAGACGGGCAGTTCCACAGGAACACTGAAACACTTCGGCAAGTCTGTCTGACGGTGTCATCTCTCGGAGCGTCCGACGAGGCCTCTTCGCACCATGAATTCGACGGCTGCGTTCATGTTGACGGGCTCGAGATGTGTGCCGTCGTGGTTCGAGGCCCACACACGGAAGAGTTCGTCGACGAAGCCCTGGCCGACTCTTTGCATGCCTGCGAAATCGACAACGACCGTCTTGAACTGGTCAAGCCCAACTGCGAGGCGTCGCGCTTCGGACCGTGAGACGAACGTCTCGCCGTGTTGAAAGAGCTTGACGATGGCCCGCGATCTATCGAACTCGAACTCGGATGAGTATCCATCAAAGACCGACTCGAGGTTCCGAGCACACCCCACATCATGGACCAAACCGATCACGGTGCCGACTTCGATGTCCGAAACACCGACCGCTACGTCACCGACCACGTTGTCAATCACCCATTCGATGCCATTCGCGGACAACGTGAACCGGTCGACCGCCTTCGAGGTGAAGAAGATGCCTTCTCCGGTGTGGCGCTCAGGGTCCGTTGTCAGCTTTCCCTTCGATATCTGTCCCAGAGCGTCGAAGTGCGACCCGAGGTTCATTGCCGCTCGAACCTTCTCAAAGACGCCGATCCCAACATCGGCGATCGACATGGCGATCTCGTCGCCTTGCATGCTGATACCCACGATCAGACCGTCGGACCCCGAGTGATCGATGACGTTGTTCACCATCTCGGACACGGGGTAGTGAAGGACGGAGCGAGCAGGTTCGCCCGTGTGTGCCAACGCGTCGTCCAGGAGGATTTCGTCCCAGACACGATGCTCCTCGAGTCCTTGGACATCCCATCGGTAGGAGCGGAAACCCGTCAGGACATAGTGGGCGCCCCGACCCGCGCCGACAGCATTGGCGATGCCATCCTCGACGAGACGAGCGAGTACGGCGTGTACTGTCTGGCGCGACACGCCGGTTGCATCTGCCAGCTCTCCACTGGTGACGCGGCCACTGATCGTGAGAAGACGAAGAGCCTCATGCTTTACCTTTTGACGTTCCATCCGCCGATCAAACGCGTAAACGTCAAGCCTCTTTACTCATGGGCCCTACAAACGTATGAACGTAATGCATCCGTGGTGCGCCGATCGTGTCACGATGTCACAGGCCACCCTCCACCTGAGGGCAGTGCACGAAGAAGCGGCGGACACCGTTGAACCCGATGCACCACGTCCGTGAACCTGACTGGGGAATCCGCGAAACGCCTGGTCCCAACCGGATTCTCGCTTCTCAGCGTTACCCGTTGCGTCCCGTCTCATCCCACTCTCTTGCGCGATGGACGCGCGACAGATCACCGTGGTGTCACTCCCATCGGCGGGGCCGGCCGTTAGGTCCACCAGGTGCCGACGAGAATGGTGGCGGCGGTGATGGCGATCGAGAGTGCCGCCCAGAAGCGCACTGAGTGTCCGTCAATGCTGATGGCGAGAAGGTCGGTTCTGTTCGGTGTGAAGGTTCGATCGTCGTTGGAGGGAATCGCTTGGTCGGCGGTTTGATGGTGGCCGTCCTGCGTGGTCGATGCGTATCGGGTGTTGAGGGACTCGCCTCGCAGCAGTGTGCCTCCGAAGGAGTTGGCGAGCACTGCGGTGACCGATGAGATCATGGCGATCATCGCCCATACGGGGCTGACGAGTCCGGTGACTGCTGTGACGACGCCGATTCCGTTGAAGCTGAAGGCGAGCGCCAGGTTCTGTTTGGTCTTGCGGTAGGAGGAGACGCCGATCTCGTGGGCGTCAACGACCGAGCCGAGACGGTCGCTCATGATGACGATGTCTGCGGAGTCGATGGCGATGTCGGTTCCGGCACCGATCGCGACGCCTATGTCGGCCTGGGTGAGTGCGGGGGCGTCGTTGATGCCGTCACCGACCATCATCACGCGTGTCTCGCCTTCTTGTAACCGGCGGACCACGGCTGCTTTCTCCTCCGGGAGAACCTCAGCCAGCACCTCGTCGATACCAACCTGGGCCGCGACGTTGTGCGCGGTGCGGCGGTTGTCGCCCGACAGCATGATCGGAGTGATGCCGGCGTCTCTGATGCGGGCGATGGTCGCCGCAGCGTCGTCCTTGACGGCGTCGGCGATCCCGATCAGCCCGAGCAAGACGTTGTCCTGTGCGACGGCGATGACGGTCTGGCCACCCTCTTCGAGTCGCTGCCTGTCGTGGTCCAGGGCTGTGAGATCGATGCCCTGCGCGACGAGCCAGGTGGGATTACCGACGAGGGTCCTTGCACCGTCGAGGGTGGCTTCGACACCGTGCCCCGTATGGGACTCGAAGGTATCCGTGTCGGTCAGAGGGAGATCGCGTGATTCGGCTGCATCTTCGATGGCGCGCGCGAGGGGATGCTCGCTGTTCATCTCGACCGACGCAGCTACTCCCAGCACGTCGTCTTCGGCGGTGTTGCCGGCTGGGATGACGTTCTGGACGGTGGGTTCGCCTCGGGTGATCGTGCCTGTCTTGTCGAAAACGATGACGGCGATGTCGCCCATGACCTGGAACGCTTCGCCCGAGCGCATCAATATCCCGCGTTGGGCGGCTTCGCCTCCGCCACGAATGGTGGCAAGCGGTGTCGCCATCCCCAACGCACAGGGATACCCCATGACGAGTGCAGCGAGTCCGGCGAGGAGGGCCCGGTTCCAGTTCGGACCGGCTCCGAGAAGTGTCGGGACGATGGTCCAGATCAGGAAACCGGCCGCGGCGAAAACGAGGACGGTGGGTGCGAAGTAGCGGAGCACGACGTCGACGACCTGGAGGACACCGGGTCGAAGGCTGCGGGCTTCGTCGATCGAACGGGCGATCTGGGACAAGAACGCGTCGTCCCCAACCCGGGTCACCACGACGACGAGGCTGCCGGTCTGGTTGATCGACCCGCCGATCACGTCGTCACCGGATACCTTCTCGGCGGGGATCGACTCGCCGGTCACGAGCGCCTCGTTCACAGCCGAGACACCGTCGACAACTGTTCCGTCCACGGGGATCGACTCGCCGGGCCGGATGCGAACCCGGTCACCGGAAACGACGTCGTCGATCGGGATCTCGACGTCGTGACCGTCGCGTATGACCCGAGCCGTGTCCGGGCGGAGATCCATCAGACGTCGCACAGCCTGGGAAGAGCGCGTGCGCACGAGCAGCGACGAGTAATGGGACAGGATGTGATAGGTCGTCACGAGCGTCGCAGCTGCAAAGAAGTCTCCGACAGGGAAGTCGTCGAGGACGAACAAGCCGAGGAACCCACCGGCAATCCCGGCGAACGCGGCGAACTCCAATAGCACGTGCTGGTTGAGGATGCCGCGGCGCAGCGACGCCCAGGCCATCCTCTTGATGAACCAGCCGGTGACGAACATGGTGTTCAGCGCCAGGGCCAGCAGCAGCCACGGCATCAGCGGAATATCGACGAGATCGAGCCACTGGCCGAACAACATCAGCAACAGGCTCACAACCGTGAAACTCCCCGCAACGATCAGCCGGAGCCGCTCCCGGCGCAGCTCCGCGGCATCGTCGTCGAAGCTGCGGACCTTCTCGGGATCCCGGTACGTGTAGCCCATCTCCTCGAGCGTGCGTCGCAGCTCGTCGGGTGTCACCTTGGACGGGTCGTACTTGACCAGTCCCTCCTCGTGAGCCAAGGAGACACCCACGTCGTAGACACCGTCGATCCGTGCATAGGCCTTGTCGATCGTCGAGGTGCAGAACGAGCACGACATGCCGCCGATCTTCATCCTGAACGCAGCTTGTCCGGCCGTGTCGCTCGCCTCGGTCTCCGTGCGTGGGTTCGTCATGTCAGGTTCCTCGTCGGTTCAGTCGGCTTCGAATCCCGATTTGGCGATCTGGTCCCGGATGTCCTGCTCAGACACGCGATCCGCGTCGTAGCGGACCTCCACGTTGGCGTCGTCGAAACTCGCACGGGCGCGGATCACGCCGTCCACGTTGCTCAGGGCTTTCGAGAGGTTGTCGGAGCATCCGCTGCAGTGAAAACCGTTCACGCCGAGTGTCTTCGTTGTCGTTGTTGCCATTGCTTCATCACCTTCGATTCGTCACGTAGTCGTCGTTCTGTCTGTTCAATGCTCCGCACCTGCGGGTTGGAGGATGTGACACACACACGGATCGTCCGAGCCGATGTCTGGGAGCGTGCGTGCGGCCTCCTGGAGTCTGCCGAGCTCTTCGGAGAGCGCCTGCAGCTGCTCGATTCGTTCCTCGATGACGTCGACCTGACGCTCCAAGACGCCACGGACGTAGCTGCACGGCGCCTCTCCCTGGTCCCGCAGACCCAGGATCTGGCGGATGTCATCCAACCCGACCCCCAGCGACCGCGCCAGGGTCACGAACCGCAGCCGCTCCACATCCTCCGGCGAGTATGAGCGATACCCCGATGCCGTGCGCTCCGGCTCGGGTAACACGCCCACTGACTCGTAGTAACGGATCGCCGACGTGTCCACACCAACCGCTGTGGCGGCTTCCCCGATCCTCATCCTGGAACGACCTCGTATCCCAGCTCTTCGATCACATCACGCACCACGCGTGTTTCGGCAACCGTCGCGGCGACCGACAATGTCACGATCCCGGCCTCGTGGTCCGCCGATGCCCCCTCGACACCCGGCACGTCACCGAGGGCAGACGTGATCCGCTCCTCACATCCGTCACACGTCATGCCGTTCACCGTCAAGACGTTCTGCTCTGCCATCAACAACTCCTTGATCAATTGTCCCGTCGGCTCCTGCCAACTCGTCGACCGTATACCTTCAAGCAACTTGAAGGTCAAGAACATTCCAGAGAAAACCCACCGGCGACATCTACCGACCAACCAACAAGTCGCCCCGGCATCACAAACGGTGGGAGAGCTCTTTTGTGCCGTCTTCACCGAAACGTGCAAGCACATCAGCGAACGTTGAGGCATCATCATGGTGGGTCA
>CAZWMX010000047.1:0-4172 GCA_964635205.1 uncultured Acidimicrobiaceae bacterium
TACGTACTACGTAACGCGGTAGCGGCCGAAGACGGGGACCAGCGTCCGGGTGATGTCGCCGATCGTCGCGCCGGCCTCGAGTGCCGTTTTCATGGGGTACAACACATTGTCTGTGGCCTTTGCCGCGTCCGATACGTCCCCGAGGGCGCCAGCAACTGCACTTTCGTCGCGACGCGCTCGACGCTCTTCAAGCGCCCGGCACTGAGCGGGCTCGAGTTCCGGATCGATGCCCTGAAGGTCCGGGTCGGATTCGTCCGTCTCGACGAACCGGTTCACCCCGACAAGTGTTGCTTCGCCCGCGTCGAGCGACCTTGCGTAGCTGTACGCAGCCTCTTCGATCTCGCGCTGCTGGAAACCCTGCTCGATCGCGCTCGGAGCACCCCCGAACTCATCGATGCGTGCAATGAGTTCCATCGCATCAGCCTCGATGCGATCGGTGAGCGACTCGACGTAGTAGCTCCCTGCGAGTGGATCGACGACTCCCGGCACACCCGTCTCGAATCCGAGGATCTGCTGCGTCCGAAGCGCAACCATCACCGACTCGTTGGTCGGAAGCCCAAGAGCCTCGTCGTAACTATTCGTGTGCAACGATTGGGTTCCGCCGAGCACGGCCGCAAGCCCCTGATAGGCAGTGCGCACCACGTTGTTGAGCGGTTGTTGGGCGGTGAGCGTCGATCCGGCGGTCTGGGTGTGAAACCGCATCCGCCACGACTCAGGCTGCGTCGCGCCGACACGGTCGCGCATGAGCCTCGCCCAGAGGCGACGCGCTGCCCTGAACTTGCAGGCCTCTTCGAAGAGGTCGTTGTGGGAGTTCCAGAAGAAGGAGAGTCGTGGCGCGAAGGCGTCGATGTCCAACCCTGCAGCCTTGGCGGCTTCAACATAGGCAAGCCCGTTCGCGATCGTGAACGCCACTTCCTGGGTAGCCGTCGACCCAGCCTCCCTGATGTGATACCCCGAGATCGAGATCGTGTTCCAGTTCGGAATCTCGGCGGCACAGTAGGAGAACGTGTCGGTGATGATGCGCATCGAAGGCTCTGCCGGGTAGATGTAGGTGCCCCTGGCGATGTACTCCTTCAAGATGTCGTTCTGGATCGTTCCCCTCAACTCGTCCGAGCCGGCGCCCTGTTCCTCTGCCACGATCTGGTACATGAGAAGCAGAACCGCTGCGGTTGAGTTGATCGTCATCGACGTCGAGACCTCAGCGAGGGGAATCTGATCGAAGAGCACTCGCATGTCCTCTACAGAGTCGATCGCCACGCCGACCTTGCCCACCTCCCCGACGGCAAGGGACTCGTCCGAATCAAGACCCATCTGTGTCGGAAGGTCGAAAGCCACAGAGAGTCCCGTCTGACCTGCATCGAGGAGTGCCCGGAACCGCTCATTCGTCGCCTTGGCGTTGCCGAATCCTGCGTATTGACGCATCGTCCACAGCTTGCCTGCATACATCGAGGGATACGGCCCCCGCGTAAACGGATAGGAACCAGCGTCCCCGAGCTGATCCTCCGGATCCCACCCCTCCAAGTCATTCGGACCGTATTCCGTCATCGGTTCTTCCATTCTTCCCTAACACCTGACTGATACCCGACGTATCTGAAGTCCGTTCCTATCCTGATTTCGGTAACCGATAGTACCGGTAGGACCTATCGAGCCAGTTCGTTCGTTACTTGTAGGAACCATGGAACCTGAAATACGCACCGTCGAGAAAGCAGAACGCAACCGCAGACGCGTGCCTGCCCTCCTTGGCATCGGCGTTGTCGTCGTCGCGTCCGCCACCTGGGTCGGTCTCTTCGGATTCCTGGGCGCCAACTCGGCTCATGGCACAGCGCAGGCACTCTCTGACGAATATCTGTGCGACACCTCAGAGATCGATCTCGAATTTCCGAATCTCTCCATGCTCTCAACCGTGCGATCGTCCGATGGAATCAAACTCGGTCAGCTCACGGAGCGTAACTCCAGACCCGTGAGCCTCGACGAGATGCCCGATCTCGTGGTCGCAGCTCTCCTGTCGGCCGAGGACAAATCGTTCTACGAACACGAAGGCATCAACTTCCAGGCGATCGCCCGTGCCGTCATCGGGAAGGTCGCAAGCAACACGCCTGGTGGTGGATCGACGATCACCCAACAGGTCGTCAAGCAGAACTTCCTCTCAGACGAATACTCGATCGAGCGAAAGATCTGCGAAGCGGTCATCGCAGCGGAGGTCGAACGCCGCTACACCAAGGACCAGATCCTCGAATTCTGGGCGAATTCGGTGTTCTTCGGATCGAACGCATATGGGATCCGTGCAGCATCCCTCGAGTACTTCAACAAGGAACTCGACGAGCTCTCGATCTCAGAAGCTGCGATGCTCCCCATCCCGATCCGAAATCCGACCTTCTACCACCCCCGACGATCTCCCGAGAACGTCCTGGTGGCACGCAACCGCACCATCGACCGCATGGTCTCGAACGGGTACATTCTCCCGGTTGACGCGAGCACGGCAAAGGCTGAGCCGCTCGGCGTCGTCGAGCAGCAGACGTTCGAGACTCTCTCACCACAGGTGATGATCGCCGTTCGTCAGGAACTGCTGCGCAACAACAAATATGGCCTCGGGGAAACGTACGCAGAACGCAAGCGAGCCATCTTCGGATGCCCCGCGGCGGTCACGGACTGTGACGGCGGGGGAGGCCTGCTGATCGACATCACCCTTGACGTTGACCTCCAGAACGAGGCGAACCGCATCCTCCGCGCCTGGTTCCGTCCCGAGTTCGACGGACCGACGGGCGCAATCGCCACTATCGACAACAGGACCGGCGCCATCCGAGTACTGGCCTCCGGCCTCGACTTCGGGACGGACATCGAAGCCGGCCAACGCCCGTACGATCTCGCAAGCCAGGGTGCCCGCCAGCCTGGGTCTGCGTTCAAGCCCTTCACACTCGCTGCGGCACTCGAGTCCGGCGACCGAGCAGGTAATCCTGTCACGCTCGGTTCCTACTGGGACGATTCGAGTCCCGCAGTCATCGAGTGCGACAGCCCATGTTCGGCCGACGGGAACTTCTGGACCGTCCACAACGCGGGCGGCGCCGCACCCAAGGGACTCCGTACGCTCGAATCCGCAACCTACAACTCGGTCAACACGGTGTATGCGCGTCTCGTCGATGCCATTGGTCCTGAAGCCGTTGTCGATATGGCTCGCCGTCTCGGAATCGAGTCACCCCTTCAGCCTTTCCCATCCATCACGCTCGGTGCTCTCGGCGTTTCGCCCCTCGAGATGTCGGCTGCGTATTCAACTCTTGCGAACTACGGTTCCCGAGTCGAGCCCTACCTCATCGAGAGGATCACGGCATCGGACGGCACGGTCATCTATCGGAACACAGTGCAACCTCGACAGGTGCTGTCCGACCAGATCGCAGCTGCCGTCGTCGGAGCGATGAAGAAGGTCGTGTCGAACGGAACCGCGCGCAGAGCAGACATCGGAAGACCCCAGGCAGGAAAGACCGGAACCGCAACCAACTCCAGGGACGTGTGGTTCGTGGGTTATGTGCCTCAGATGACGACCAGCGTGTGGGTTGGTTATCCCGATGCCCAGATCCCGCTCGAGGACTTCACCGTGTGGAACGACGTTGAAGGCAAGGAACAGTTCTACAGAAGAGCGTACGGAGGTTCACTGCCGGCACCCATATGGAAACAATTCATGCTCTACGCAACGCAGGACATGGCACCGATCGACTTCCCCGAGGAACCCCCCGGCACGAACGTCTATCGCCAGACGCCGTTTACGACGGTCCCACCTCTGGCAGAGTCGACCCTTGAGACCGTCGACGCTCTCTTCGCCGTCGGACTCGAAGCAGAGGTTGTCGAGGTCGCATCAGTCATGCCTGCGGGAACGGTCCTGGGCACAATTCCTCTACCGGGCACACCCATGCGCCAAGGCTCCTCCATTGCGGTCGAGGTATCCAACGGCATCGCACCGGTGATTGCAATGATCGACCTCCGCGGCACCGCCAAGAACCAGGTCGGCGGCCGTCTCACTCAGTTCGCCGCGGACAACGGCATTTCGATCACGTGGTCACTCGTAGAGGTACCAACGATCAATCCCACACAGAATGGTGTGGTCGTGGGAAGCACTCCGAATCCCGGTGACCCCGTCGCCGGGGGCCAGAACATCGTGGTGACGATAGGGAAGAGCCCGT
>CAZWMX010000047.1:4272-7593 GCA_964635205.1 uncultured Acidimicrobiaceae bacterium
CTCGAGTCACTATTCGACTACCTCGCCGAGGTCAATTGGCGCAACCTCGCCCAGGCGATTCAGCACGACCTCAGGGTGGACACCTACGAACACCTTCAAGAACTCGACGTCGAGTACTTCGAGGACCGGTCGACGGGTGATCTGATGGCAGTCCTCAACGACGACGTCAACCAGCTGGAACGATTCCTCGATATCGGCGCGAACGAGGTCATCCAGCTTGTCACCACCGTCGTGCTGATCGGAACGACGTTCTTCCTCATCGCTCCATCGGTTGCCTGGCTTGCGTTCCTACCGATGCCCGTGATCCTGTGGGGCTCGATGCATTTTCAGAAGCGAATCGAGCCACGATATGCAACCGTCCGTGACGAAGCGGCCGCCATCAACTCACAACTCTCCAACAGTATCGGTGGGATCTCAACCATCAAGGCTTTCACAGCCGAGAGTCGGGAGGTCGAGAGGATCGAAATCGCATCCGACCGCTACCGGTCTGCGAACCGCGCAGCCATCAAGCTCTCAGCGATCTTCGTACCCCTCATCCGTATTGCGATTCTCGTGGGTTTCACGGCCACACTCGTGTGGGGAGGATTCCTCGCTCTCGATGGCCGGCTGAACATCGGGCTCTATTCCGTGATGGTGTTCCTCACCCAGCGTCTTCTCTGGCCACTGACCAGGCTCGGTCAGACGGTCGATCTGTATCAGCGAGCCATGGCATCGACGAAGCGCATCTTCGGTGTTCTCGATTCGAAGCCGACGATCCTCGACGGCGAACAACCGATCGGTACGGTTGCCGTCGACGGTGGGATCACTTTCGACGCTGTGACATTCTCCTATGACGAAGGACATCCCGTGCTCGAGGATGTCAACCTCACCATCGAACCCGCAAGAACCACCGCGTTCGTCGGTTCCACCGGATCGGGCAAGACAACAATCGTGAAGTTGCTCCTACGTTTCTACGACCCCGACACCGGCTCGATCCGAATCGACGGTACCGACATCCGCACACTCGAGCAGGCGAACCTGCGGAACCTCATGTCGCTCGTCAGTCAGGACGTCTTCTTGTTCCACGGCACCGTGGCTGAGAACATCGCATACGGTGCCCCTGATGCACCGGCCGAGCGAATCGAAGCGGCCGCTCGAACAGCCGAGGCTCACGACTTCATCATCGCCCTCCCGCACGGGTACGAGACCATCGTGGGCGAGCGGGGACAGAAGCTGTCCGGTGGCCAACGGCAACGGCTTTCGATTGCCCGCGCCTTGCTCACAGAATCACCGATCCTCATTCTCGATGAAGCAACCTCGGCCGTGGACAACGAAACGGAAGCAGCCATTCAGCGTTCACTCGCACGGATCACCCACGACCGCACAATGGTCGTGATCGCACACCGCCTCTCGACGATCAGACACGCCGACCTGATCTATGTGATCGACAAAGGACGGGTCGCCCAGGTCGGTACCCACGACGACCTGATCGCCACCGAAGGCACCTACCGCACGCTCTGGAATGTGCAGACGGGAGAGGCCGACGTCGCCGGCCGTATTACGTAGTACGTAATACGTACTACGTATTCCTTTCGCGCCCTCGTTCGTGCTACTTGTATCTACTTACTGTTACTTGATACAACAGATTCATGTCCTCGAGCAACCTTCCGCAGACGCCCGGGATTGGTCCTCGCCAGGTCCGTCCTCCCTGCTCGGAGGCCCATGCTTCCAGCCCGGGCGTCTCGGACCTCCCATCGATCCGACCGACGGCCCTGCGTCGTCGATCGATCACTCCCAAGATCGAAACAGGCACATCGGCCGGGGTGGCAGCCACACATGTCTACGTCCGCAGGTACTGGATTCCTGTCATAGGCCCGGGGGCGGTCGCAGACCTGCTTCGACTCACCGCCGCCGCACAGAGCGGCCGCTCCCTACCCGAACCGATCCACCTGCCATCGCTCCTCCTCCTCGGACTCGCACGCAGAGAACAGGACACCGTGGTCGTTCCCACAACAGTCCGGACGCTCGACCGCACATTGGTCCGTCGGCTGCCGCCATCGTTGCGCCGCACCCATCCACACCGAGCGTCTGCTTGACCGTTGAGGTGAGCGGCATGTGCTGCCCACCAACCACCTAGCCTGCCGTTTGATGACCGATAGACAACGAGGCATGTCAGCCCTCGAGGCACATCGTGCCGCCTTCCCATTGATCTTCGATATCCGTGCGCTTGCGACCTCGACACCAACTGTGCCCACCGCAAGGCCGGTGCGTGCGGACGAGCTCACGTCGAATCCGGACCGCTTCATCGACTCAACCGAGACACCGATCCTCATCGTCTGTGATGCCGGGATTCGCTCAGTGATCGTCACAAACCTGCTCCGAGCCACCGGCTACAGCCGGGCAGTCTCCCTTGATGGTGGAATGGAAGCATGGACTGCGGCCGGTCTCCCGCTCGACTCACCCGAAGGTCTGACACCGGAGGAGTACCGCAGATACGACCGACAGTTGAAGCTTCCCGACTTCGGCGTTCCCGGTCAACACGCGCTGCAAGACGCTCGAGTGGCCGTGGTGGGTGCGGGGGGCCTCGGAGCCCCGGTGCTCGCGTATCTCGCGGCTTGTGGTGTCGGCCATCTCACGATCGTCGACTCCGATGATGTCGAGGTCTCGAATCTTCATCGACAGCCGATCTATCGAACACAGGACGTTGGCGCGGGAAAGGCTCGAACGGCAGCGAACTTCGTATCGGCCCTGAATCCCGGTGTATCCACTGAAGTACGCTCGCTCCGATTGGATGACTCCAATGCGCTCGAAGTCCTCGAGGGTCACGATGTTGTCGTGACGTGTACGGACAGCTTCGATGCGGCGCACGCGATCAATGCAGCGGCGGTGGAGCTCGGAATCCCCATGGTGTTCGGGTCGGTGTACCGCACCGAGGGGCAGCTTGCTGTCTTCGATGCCAGAAGTGGGCCGTGTTATGCCTGCGTGTTCCCATCCGTTGCCGACGGATCAGCCCTGAGCTGCTCGATCGTTGGTGTCCTTGGCCCGGTTACGGGAGTGATCGGCTCCATGCAAGCCGGTGAGGTTGTGAAGTTGCTGACCAACATCGAAGGGTCGAGCGGCGGGAGCCTCGGCCTATATGACGCACGGACACAGACGATGGAATCGGTATCGGTTCGGAAGAACCCCGCATGTCCGGTGTGCGACTAGCAACAGCGGTACGACGCTAATCCCAGAAAATCCGCTTGCCACCCTGACCGATGAGAACCCTATCGACCCCTGAAGATGCAGGTGCGGCCTCCGCCGATGCCTTCACCGCTGTTGCAGGCGGCTGCGTCGTCGTTG
>CAZWMX010000047.1:7693-15815 GCA_964635205.1 uncultured Acidimicrobiaceae bacterium
GTCGTCGTTGCCGGCGGCTGCGTGGTCGTCGTTGCCGGCGGCTGCGTGGTCGTCGTCGTGCTGCCACCGTTCAGCCCCGGTGCGGCCTTCATGAAGACGACCGTCACCCAGTTCACCCCCGCCGCATCGGTCTTCACACCGACGCCCACGTAGTTGTAATCACCGAGAATGTTGTTCCTATGTGCAGGTGAGTTCATAAAGGCGCTGTGGAGTGCGTTGAGATCAACACCCATGCCGACGTTCTCGCCGAGCTTCTGCCACACGCCTGTGACGCCGGCAAGAGACGGATTGTGAGAGATCGCACCTTGATCCATCATTCGAGCGCTCTGCAGACGGGCGTCATCTGTGAGGTCCCAATACGTCTCGAGAGGCGCAAGGCCGTTTGCTGCGCGGCTCGAGTTGATCTTGCTGACGAGAGTGCCCTCGGGCCCAGCCAGTGCTGGGACCGCCATGCCGACGAACATGACGGTGACCGCCAGAACCACAACAAGGTATCGGTGAATTGTCCGCATCCTCGAGCTTCCTCCCACGGAGAGCATCTGTACTGCTTCTCTCCGTATCGGAATCCCGACGCAAACGGTTTAGGAAAATGGGAACAAGTTTCGGTCCACGACGAAGACGGACAGGAGTGCTGACTGTGAACTGTGAACTGTGAACTGTGAACGCTGGGTGGCCCCGGGCCGCCCAGGTCCTACGCCAGCGCCCTCGCTATCTCAACGAGCGTTCTCACACCGAACCCGGTGCCGCCCTTCGAGATGTAGTGCTCGCCCTTCTCTGCTCTCGCAGGACCCGCGACATCGAGGTGCACCCACGGCGTGTCACCGACGAACTCGGAAAGAATCAGCGCTGCCGTGATGGCCCCACCCCACCGGCCTGCCGTGTTCTTCATATCGGCGATATCGGATTCGATGAGCGGTTTGTACTCGGCCTCGAGCGGCATACGCCACATCTTCTCCCCCGCAGCAAGTGCAGCACCACCAACAAGCTCTGCCGCTTCGTCATCCGATGCGAACAGACCTCCGATCGACGGACCGAGCGCAACCTTGCACGCTCCTGTGAGCGTGGCGATGTCGACGATCAGATCCGGTTCGTTCTCCGCAGCAAGTGCGAGACCATCAGCAAGCACGAGCCTGCCCTCCGCGTCCGTGTTGAGCACCTCGATGGTCTTGCCGTTGTACGCCCGCATCACATCGCCGGGTTTTTGTGCCGAACCACCGGTCAGGTTCTCCGTCAGTGGAGTGATCCCTATCACATTGACCTTCAACCCGAGTTCGGCGATCACCTTCACAGCACCCATCACCGCCGCAGCGCCTGCCATGTCCGTCTTCATCGTCTCCATGCCTGAGGCCGGCTTGATGGAAAGCCCACCCGAGTCGAACACGATCCCCTTGCCAACAAACGCGACGGTCTTGTCCGCATCCTCGGGCGAGTACCGCATCACCACCATCCGAGCAGGACGATCGGCGCCGAGGTTCACAGCGACAAGGCCACCGAACCCTGCCTCAACGATCTCGCTCTCGTCATACACCTTGACGTCGACATCTGTTGAGAGACCAGAGGCAATGTCGGCGAGTGCTGCCGGCGGTGTGTCCGCCGCCGGGCGATTGACGAGGTCCCTTGCGAGCACAACTCCCCCGGCAAGAGTCACGGCCGACGCGATCTCAGCGGCTGATTGGTCCCCGCCAACAAGTACAAGCTCCGCCAGTTTCGATGTCTTCGGATCGGATTTGTACTCGTCAAACGAGTAGGACCCAAGGATCGTGCCGAGCGCAACGGCGCCGGCCGCGCCATCGATATCAACCAAATGCATCGCGGTCGCGACAGACGCATAACCCTTCGCTGCTCGTGCGGCGCCCGCTGCAGCTCTCCTCAGCATTTCAGCATCGAGTTCATCGCCGAGTCCGACCAGGAGAGCTTCCGGTGTGGGGCCCTCCGGCGTCTGGATGAAGAGGGTCTGGGCATGTTTCCCTGTGAAGTCGTGGGCATCGAGAACCTGCGTCATCGATTCGAGATCGGGGGCATCGATGCCATCGGCGCCGATCATGCGGCCGGCGTACACCGGTATCACCAAGAGTTCACTAGCGGCTGCATCACCGGTTCTGATATCGATCACGTTGATTCTCCTACGAGTTGTTGGAGCGGAATGCCGTGCTACTCCATGGCTGAGCTGATCCGCCGGGCGACGGTCTCGGCATCGAAGCCGAACGCCCCTGCCAGTCGGCCCGCAGGAGCGGATGCCCCGAAGCGGTCGATACCGATGGACGCGCCGCCATTCATGGTGAATCGGCCCCATATGTCGGTTGTGCCGG
This sequence comes from uncultured Acidimicrobiaceae bacterium, assembly GCA_964635205.1. Lineage (GTDB taxonomy): Bacteria > Actinomycetota > Acidimicrobiia > Spongiisociales > UBA5794 > B3-G11. The sequence continues at coordinate 10,003 of CAZWMX010000047.1, forward strand.
CCTCGAGGGTGAACACGGGAAGATCCATGCCGAGTACTTCTTTCTGGTACTCGTTGGATTGAGCGGTGAAACACTCGACACACGGCATCGAGACCACCCGTAGCGAGACTCCCTGGCCGGTGAGCTCGTCTGCTGTCGCTTCGGCGAGCGCAACCTCTGAGCCCGTCGCGACTACGACGACGTCATCACCCTGGCGTCGGATGTACCCGCCGGCCGCAACCGCGTCGTGGTCCGGCGGCGTCTCTGGAACAGGGAGTCCCTGTCGGGTGAGGATCAGAGCCGAGGGCCCGTCGAGATGGTTGATCGCGTGCTCCCACGCAACCGCTGTCTCGGTCGGGTCCGCAGGGCGGATGACGTGGAGATTCGGTATCACCCGCAGCGCGGCGAGGTGCTCGATCGGCTGATGCGTAGGCCCATCCTCGCCGAGGAAGATCGAGTCGTGTGTCCACACGTACACAGCAGGCACTCCCATGAGGGCAGCGAGACGGACCGACGGTCGCATGTAGTCAGAGAACACGAGGAACGTCCCGCCGAAGGGGCGGACCCCACCATGTTGCGTCATGCCATTCATTGCTGCACCCATGGCATGTTCCCTGATGCCGTATCGGACATTTCGGCCGGTGCGGTCGATTGCCGAGAAGTCGGTCGAGCCCGCTATGAGCGTGTTGTTCGACGGCGCGAGGTCCGCAGAGCCGGATATGACGTCCGCCCGCTTCGCTGCGAGCTGCTGGATGACACTCTCGCTGAGCTTGCGCGTCGCAACGCTTGACCCTGCGTCGGCCTGAGGAGGTTCGAGCTTCACGGGTTCAGGCGACCAGACCGCGTCCCAATCGGCAGCCCGCTCGGCGTCGTCCTGGGCGATCGCTCGGTAGCGTCCGGCCCACGCACCCCTGGCGTCGATACCTCGCTGCATCGCCAACGCGAAGAACTCGTACACGGCATCAGGTGCTGTGAACTCGGGGAGCTCCCATCCAATGGACTGCTTGAAACCCGATATCTCATCCGCGCCGAGCGGAGAGCCATGGGATGAAGACGTGTCCTGTTTCGTCGGCGCGCCGAATCCGATGTGTGTCTTGCACGAGATCAGCGTCGGGCGACTCTCATCGGCGAGCGCCTGGTCGATCGCTCCGGCGATCGCTTCTCGATCGTGACCGTCGACGGTGATGGTCTGCCAGCCGTATGCATCGAATCGCTCGGGTACATTCTCGGAGAATGACAGATCCGTTGAACCATCGATCGTGATGGAGTTGTCGTCGTAGAAGACGATCAGCCTTCCGAGCTCGAGATGGCCGGCGAGCGACGCCGCCTCAGATGCAACACCCTCCATGAGGTCGCCATCCCCACAGAAAACATAGGTGTGGTGATTGGTGAGGTCCTCGCCATGGACCGCCCGCAGACGCTCCTCTGCGACGGCCATACCAACGGCGGTCCCGATGCCTTGGCCGAGAGGACCGGTGGTTGTCTCGATGCCGAGTTCGGGTGCGTACTCCGGGTGTCCGGCGGTCTCCGATCCCCACTGGCGGAACTGCTCGATGTCCTCCATCGTGAGCGGAAATCCCGAGAGATGCAACAGGCTGTAGAGAAGCATGGAGCCGTGTCCGTTCGACAGGATGAACCGGTCGCGGTCGGGCCAGGTTGGATCGGTCGGGTCGACCTTCAGGTACTTGGACCAGAGAACGACCGCAATGTCGGCCATCCCCATGGGCATACCCGGATGCCCAGAATTCGCCTTCTGGACGGCGTCAACGGCGAGAACCCTGATCGTATCCGCCGCCTGCTGTTCAGTCGTCATCGCACCTCCTGTCGCCAGCAGGCTACCGCTGCGCGGTCGACTGGACTCGGCGATGTCTCCCGTTCTTTCGTATCCGAGGCCCGGACGTCCGGTTGTGGCGTCAGGTGATGGACGCGACTGGGTGCACTCGAGGGAGGTGACGATGCCACGTCCAGGGATTCCGCGCCTGCTTTCTCACTCGGAATACCTCGACGCGAGGACAGCCTCATAGGCGTGGACCATGGTGTCACAGACCTCGAGTTGAGCGTGATTGTTGCTCGGCACCGCTCCAGCCCGTTGCCAATGTCCAATGCGTCGCATCACCTCGGTCTCGAGGTCAGTATCTGCCGTTGAGATCACTGAAAGACGTTCCTCAACGGATCCGTCTCGTGCGAGCCTTGAGAGCTCTCGTGCATCTTCTGTGGAGAGCTCTGCCGCGCCGATACGGAGCAAGTGGAGGGCACGAATAAGTTCGAGCTCGACGGCAGCAGCTTCGAAGGACTCGATGTTCTTCCTCAGCCAGAGAGCGGCCTCAGCGTCAACCGCCTCAAGATCCTGACGGATTCGATGCAGGGTCTGCAACACTGCTTTCGCCTTCAGGAATCCGGCTCGTTCGCCAAACCGACCCTTCACGTGATCGCGAAGTGTCGTGATTCCAGAAGTCGCGGCAAGGCTTCTCGCCATTGCGGGGGTGGACTCGACGTCGCCGTTGCGAATCTGGCGAACCATGTATCGGACACCAAACAGCCCAAGCCTGTCGAGAAGTCGTTCCTCGCCCGAGCCCTGGCCGTCGCCTCTGAGCCGATCGACGGACAAAAGGAGTTCGGCAAGGATATCGCTCTCGATGCCGGCAAGCTCGCGGAGTGCTGAAGCCTCACGTTCGGTGAAAGTCGCAGATGTCTCGGCAAGAAGCCCGGAGACAGGGACGATGTCACTCACGAGCGCGGTGAGCCGTTCATCTGCGGCGTACCTGTTGGCGATGCGATTCGCGATCTGCATGGAGTCGTGCTCACCGGTGCCAAGTTCATCGGCTCGACTGAGAACCGCGAGCGCGTTCACGGGCGTTGTATGTGGCACAGAACGGTCGAGAAACGCCTCGAGAAACCGAGTGTCGCTGTGATGGACGTGACGCATGAGGTACAAGACAGCGTCGATGGAGCTCTGCTCACCGGAATGATCGGCGAATAGGTTCCTCGTACGTTGTTCAGCATCTTTGTCCATCGCCTGGAGACCCGGTGTGTCGATCAGAGTCATGTGCGCGAGATGCTGGCTGGGCCACGAAACCTCGAGCCGGGAGATCTGGTCGTTGCGGTATCCGAGCAGGTCAACGTCAAGTCGACCATCATCGACGGTGAACGGCAGGCGAATGCTCGCGCCGTCATGGAGATGCGCAGTCGCTTCGCGAGTTGGGCCGTGCACATACCATGTGACGATCTTGGTACATTCTCCTGCGTCTGTCGGAGCGAGGCGCTCGCCGACGAGAGCATTGAGCAGGGTCGACTTACCTGCCTTTACGCGCCCCGACAACGCCAGTCGCAGAGGCCCTTCCAGCCGGCCAATGCTCGCGGTTGTGCGTCCCGCGTGGTCGGGAAACCGCGATGCGAACTCCACACACAATCCGAGCACACGTTCGGGCAGCGAGACGGCAAGGTCCTGCCATGGCTCACGGTTCACCATCGAGCGCTCCCCGTTCCAAGGCAGCACGCGCGCCGGCCCGAAGTTCTTCGATGCGAGACACCCGTGTGGTGAACTCGAACTTCTTCTCGTCTCGTTCTGCCTCACTTGCTGAAGCGGCTTCCTGACCCGCCTTCAGCGCCGACGCGTAGGTCGCCTGGAGTTCGTTGATCCTGTCGATCGTGTGGTCGCGCAGGTTCTTCTGGAGCTGGCGGAGAGCATCGTTGACGACCTTTGACAGCTCAGTCGCCATCTTCTCGTTGAATCGGCGGGCCATCTTCTTGGCCTCGACCCTTCGACGTTCGAGCTGACGCTTGCGTTCGTCGAGCATCTGTTTCACACCGAAGGCCAGGCCCACGCCAAGGGTGATCGGTAGCAAGCTGGCAAGACCGATGAACCGACCGACCAAACCGAGCAGGATCACCCCACTCTGCACCCCACGCATGGCTGTGAATCCGGTAGCGAAAAAGCTCGGTCGTTCGGTATCTGGTGTGAAGTCGCCCGTAGACCACATCTCCGAGGGTGAGATGTTGAGATCCCTGAGCCCGGGGGCCTCCTCGATGTCCGCGAGCAGCTCAGCCAGCGCCCTACCGGTGTCGCTTGACCGGCTGTCGATTTCGTCGAACAGCTCGGCTATCTCATCTGTCAGTTTGGCAACCAGGTCGTCGGAGAATTGCTGCCACTCTCCCGCTGGATCGATTTCATCGATCTTTTCGTCTGAATGCTGGGCAGCTCCGCGGACGATCTGACGAATGCTGTAGTCGGCGAACGCCCTCATGTCGCCGATCTCATCTCCAAGAACCCTCTGCCAGCGCGAAGCGCCAGACTTCAGTCGTTCGAGCTGCTTGGTTGCCTCCGTGAGCGCTTCCACCTCGGATCTGTCGCCATCCAGTACCGCCGCCGCTTCGGTGGCTTCTGTTTCGAGGAGAGACAACACTTCGAGCACCGTTGCAACCGCCGTTCGGGCACCTTCGTCCAGTCGCCGTTGGCTCACCGCTGCCAACAGATTCATCGCGGACACGAACCCGCTCTCCTCGTTGAGCCGACCGTCACCCCTTCGGTGTGCCTCTGACCGCAGCACATTGGAGACAGGTACGACTTCAATGCCTCCGCCCACAGATTCAAGGTGTTTGCGGTTCAGCTCACCGACTGTTCTCCATGCCGGGTAGAGATCTGTCTTCGTGAGGACGTGGAACCCGTCGTGGCAGAGCTCGTGGGCTTCAGCCAAGAAGCCGATGTCGATGCGACTCAGTTCCGAAGAAGCATCCCCGACGTATACGAACGCATCCGCCACCCTGAGGAAGTGGAGCGTCGCCCGGCGCTGCGCATGTCCGAACCCCCCAAGACCTGGTGTGTCAACGATGGTGAAGCCCGCCTTGAGGACCGGATTCGGGATCCGAACCTCGGCGAGATTGACTCCGAGTTCGTTGTTCGGATTCGCACGTTCCCACACCCACCTACCCAGATCCTCTACAGGCACCAAGTCTGAGCGTGAGTCCTCGCCAGAAACCCGGTGGATGGTCACCGAAGGTTCTTCACCATAGGCCAACAGGGTGACCGCGGCCGTGGCGAAGTCTGCATCGGTCGGGCAGATGTCCTCACCGAGCAGCGCGTTGATGAACGAGCTCTTGCCCTGTTTGTAGTCGCCTACCACAACAACAATTGCGCTGGATCTGAGGAACCGTTCTCGCGCTTGACCAACGCGATACAGGAGATCCGGACGCTCGGCGTCCCGTGTCAGTGAGGCGGTTTCAGCCAAGACCGACTCGACACTGTGCTCGGATGTCATGCGGTAACCATAACGAACTCACTTGGCTCGCTCGATGATGAGCCCGGAATTTCACTGTCCGGCCGAAACGCGGTGTAATGCGCACCAGCATCACCAAGCACCAAGCCGCACGCCACCTTCCAACGGATATCGCGTCACAACGCCTCAGCGTCCAACAACTAACGATTCGGATTGCTCGTGCCCCGAATAACGCGCGCCCTCAAACAGCCGTACACGGGTCACCCATCAGCCGCGTCAACAACCTCACCGAGTACTACACCTAGGGGCACTCGTTGACGCCGACGTATACGATGCCGCCGGATCCCGATCCTTGGAGCATCACATACCCGGGCGAAGGCTCTTGCCACGCAACGGTGCCATTCGGTGATCCGTCGTAGCATCCGGGATCAAGAGACCAGCCGAGGTTCAGCGATGCGATCAGCGATGTTGCCTGGGATGAGGTCATGCCCACTATGTTGGGGACCACCGACGTGGCTTGCGTCGTCGTGGTCGCAGCTTGCGTCGTCGTGGTCGCAGCTTGCGTCGTCGTGGTCGCAGCTCGTGTGGTCGTGGTCGCAGCTCGTGTGGTCGTGGTCGCAG
>CAZWMX010000048.1:0-15749 GCA_964635205.1 uncultured Acidimicrobiaceae bacterium
CAGTGTAGGTGTATCGCAAAGTTAACAGCAAATGCGTCGCGGGTCGTATTACGTACTACGGCGAAGCCGGTCAGCCCGTGATGACGATCACGCAGACAGCGTCGAAGGCGTCGCCTTGCACGATGAAGCAATCGCTGACCGTGATCGAAGTCGTTTCGCCGTACCAGCCAGATGTCCGCTGCGCCTGACCGTCGCCTGATTCGAACGTACTCGAGTTGTTTCTCCAATCCCCCGCTTGGCCATCGACCCAATCGTCGAAGAACGAGATGAGCTCGTCCCACTGGTTCGGGGCATACGAAACACTCACCGCCGCCCCATCGGACGAGGAGATGACACTCGACACGCTGTAGCCGTCGGGAAGCGGTACGGCGAAGTCATCGGGCAGATCTCCCCCACCAATGGAAAGCAAGCCGTCGTCCGTCTCGATCCTGATCTCACCGGTGTCAGTGTCGATGTCGACATCACTCACACCCTCGGACTGCTCGATGATCTGCTCGGTCAGCTTCTCTGAGGCAGACTGGCAGGCAGTGAGCACCAGCGCTAATGCGAAGAAGATGATTGCGGTTCGTTTCACGATCCCTCCGAACTTCGTTGTGCCTCCCCCAGAGGCCTCGAACAAGCATAGACCGTGAAGACAAAAGCAAGGGATTCCTGTACGGTCATCCGATGCAGCGCACCATCGTGTTCGACGTCAACGAGACACTGCTGGACCTGTCACCGGTCCGTGACTGGTTCACAAGCCGATTCGACGATGAACCCGACGCTTCGATGTGGTTCGGTGAGCTTCTCCGACTGTCGTTCGTCTCCGCCTCGACGAACCGGTACGTGCCATTCCCCAAGCTCGGAGAAGCAGCACTCACGACTGCAGCCGAGCGCTGCGGTACATCAATCGGAGACGGAGACATCACCCACATCGGGGGGGTGTTCACGACACTTCCGGCTCACCCCGACGTAGCGGAGGGCCTCACGATTCTCCGCGGTGCCGGGTTCTCTGTCGCTGCTCTCACCAACTCTCCGCAAGAGACGGCCGAAACCCAGATCATGAACGCTGGTATCGCTGATCGTTTCGACAAGATCATGTCGGTTGAGATGGTTGACAGGTTCAAGCCTCATCGTTCTGTTTACGCGGCTGCAGCCACAGAGATCGGCGTCGCTACATCCGAATTGGTGATGGTCGCAGCACATGACTGGGACATCGCCGGCGCTATGACCGCCGGCTGTGACGGCGTGTTCGTCTCACGCCCCGGCCAGATCTACAGCCCGTCCTTCGACGCACCCACCCTGATTGCGTCCGACGTACTCGACGCAGCCAGGAAGATCATCACCCACTACACCTGAACGATTCTTCCCTGTGACCTGTCCACCTGACCTACTCCCCACAGCCCTGACCGCCGTTGATCGCTGTGACGGTGTCGACAGCTGTCTGGCCGGTTGCGAATCCCCACATACCGGTCCAGGTTTGAAGGTCGTATGTCCAGAAGCCCTCCCCCACAGCGAACGGACTCTCTCCGATGGTGTAGCTCGGCCCGCCGTATGCCGCCTCGAGCATCTCGAGCGAAGAGCCAAGGCCGATTCCTTCGGTTGTGTATATCTCAGGTGTGGCACCGGAGTAGTAGAACGTGAAGAAGTGCGGTACACCACCGGACCAGAAGTCTGTGTCTGCCTGGGTGAACAACAACCAGAGATCGTTCCAGCGCACCGTACGCACAGCCGGCGGTGGGCACAGGGGCTCCTCCACCCACCCCGAGTCGATGGTCGGAGACCCGAGAACCGCAGACACCGCCGCGATCGTGGCCTCATCGTCATAGCCGAAGTAAACCCATGTATCTCCCGCCTGTATTCCCTCGTCACTCAGCTCAACAACTGCAGCGGCAGTCGTTGTTGTCGTTACGGGCGCAAGGGTCGTCGTAGTAGTTTCCGGCGGCGCTGTGGTTGTGGTCTCGGGAACTGTTGTCGTCGTCGTCTCAGGCACACCAGACGTTGTCGTCTCAGGGAGAGTCGTCGTTGTGTCCGCGACAGTTGACGTCGTACTGGGAACCGTCGTTGTTGTATCCCCCGCAACGCTATCGCCACCACCCAGACCGGCAATGATGAAGCCGGTAAGAGCCAACGCCAACACACCAACCAGGATCCATGGAAGCCACTTCTTCAGATCTTCGTTCACTTCAGTTCCTCCCTCGGCAGAAAACTAGCCACGCCCCTGATCGTCCGAGATGATGCGCGACAGCTCAGCAACTTGTTTCTTGAGATCCCTCAACTCGTTCGCCAGGTCCGACGGATCCAGATCGCGTGCCGTCGAATCCTCCATGCCGAACACCGAACCGAGAATCGCCGCAACCGACCCAAGGGCGGCAAGACCCGTAAGCATCATGATCGCTCCGGCGAATCGCCCAAGACCTGTCACCGGAAAAAGATACCCATAGCCGACCGTGGTGAAGGACACTATCGCCCACCAGATCGCGTCTCCGAAGTCCTCGAACCCGCTCGAAGGCGGTTCGACGTTGAGGACCACGAGCGCAGAGAAGAGGGAGGCGCCAAGGATCCAGATTCCGAGTGCACCGAAGCGGCGAGCAAGTAGTGCGGTCCTACGAACGAGTTTCGTCGATGTCAACAGTTTGACGAGGCGGGCGATCCTGAAGACCGAGAGGAAACGAGCAGCGGCAACGGCAGGGAGGAGGTACCACGGGAAAGTGAAGATGACGATCGACAGATCGAAGATCCCGTCGCCGGTGGTCGGGTACTTGCGCCACAGCACGACGCGCACGCCGAAGTCGGTGAGAAACACCAACCACGAAACCAGGTCGATGACAACGAAGAGCGCCTTGAACTCCACAGGTACGATCGCAAGTGCCAGGAACGGAGCGAGCGCTGCGGCCGCGATCAGCGGACGGCTGCGTTCGTCCCATTTCTGCAGCTTTGGAGGTGCGTCGAGCATCGCCGCGAGGGTAGGAAGGCGTCCGATCGCATCCAAGCATCCGTGTACGTATTACGTATTACGTACTACGTATGACGACTCGAGCAGCAGGGGCTCGGGCAGCGTCGACACGACACTTCCCTCCTCCGTGATCAGCACGGTGTGCTCGAAGTGGGCCGAGTATGCGCCGTCGGCCGTGACGACCGTCCATTGGTCGTCGAGGACCACCGATTCGTCTGTTCCGAGATTGAACATGGGCTCGATGGCGAACGCCATCCCGGTCTTGATACGCAGACCCCTGCCCGGTGCGCCGTAGTTGGGAACCGACGGAGCTTCATGCATCTGGCGCCCGATACCGTGACCGACGTAGTCACGAACCACACCGATGCCATGAGGGTTGGCGACGGACTCGACTGCCGCACCGATGTCGCCGAGACGGTTCCCTTCAGTGGCTTGCGCGAGGCCCGCCCAAAGGGCACGCTCGGTGACATCGAGCAGGTTCTGCACTTCGTCTGGAATGTCACCGATCGCGATAGTGAACGCGGCATCTCCATGCCATCCTTCATAGATGGCTCCAGCATCGACGGAGATGATGTCGCCATCTTTGAGCGCGTAGTTGTCGGGGATCCCATGAACGATCACCGAATTCGGCGAGGTACAGACCACACCGGGAAACGGGTTGTGTGGGCCGCCGTAACCAAGGAACGACGATCGGCATCCATACTCCTCAAGCACTTCGCGCGCGACCTCGTCGAGATCTCTCGTGGTGATACCCGGGCCAACAGCATCACGCACGGCGGAGTGCATCGCAGCCACACACCGGCCGGCGATCTTCATCTTCTCGAAGTCAGCAGCGGACTTCTTCGTGATCACACGAGTGCCACTCATGAATTCGTTATGACTTTGCGAGAGCGATCATGATCCGGGAGAACACTGCATCGACGCTGCCCATGCCATCGATCTCCAACACCGCCGAGCCGTAGAACTCGACCAAAGGGACCGTCTCGGCTGTATACACCTCGAGACGCCGGTGAATGGTCGCTCCGTTGTCGTCGACGCGACCTTCTTCCGCGGCGCGATGCATCAGTCGGGAAGTGACTTCCTCGGTGTCGACGCTGAGCACGACGACGGTGCTGATCGCATTGACGACCGAATCGTTCAAAGCTTCAGCTTGTGCGACATTGCGGGGGAAGCCATCGAGGAGATACCCGCATCGGGCATCGTTCTGCGAGAGTCGCTCGTCAACGATGGCGACGACCAACTCATCCGACACCAGTTCGCCTGCTGCCATCACAGATTCAGCTTGCCTGCCGAGATCAGTTCCGGCAGCGACGGCTGCCCTGAGCATGTCGCCAGTTGAGATGTGCGGTACATGCAGGGCGTTCGTGATCATTGTTGCCTGCGTGCCCTTCCCGGCGCCCGGAGGCCCGAGCAGAAGGATCCTTCTTGCCATCAGTTTTCTCCCCGATTGGGTCGGCGTTCCGGCTACAGCCTAACGAGTGACAGGAGCCTGGAGCCTGGAACCTGGAACCTGTTCTAGTGCCACGTCAGGCAACCTTTGCACTGTTCTGCCGGCCAGACGTATTGTCCTTCTCAAGGCCGCTCGCGGCGTCCTCGTCCTCAACGCAGTCCAGACTGCGCCTTCGTCCTGCGTTCTCGCGACCAGCGCCCCTGACTCGACATCGACACCCCGAACGTTGCCTGACACGGCACTAGGACAGGAAGCCCTCATAGTTTCGCATGGTCAACTGGCTTTCGATCTGCTTGGCGGTCTCGAGGGCAACACCGGCAACGATGATGATCGAAACACCGGACAACCCGACGGGTACGTCCCAGAACCATCCGAGGATCGAGGGCAGGACCGTCACGAGTGCGAGATACAACGCACCAGGAAGTGTTATGCGGCCAAGCACGTAGGCGAGGTACTCAACCGTTGCGCGTCCGGGACGGATACCGGGAATGAAACCACCCTGGCGCTGGATCATGTCGGCCTGACGCTCCGGGTCGAACTGGATCGCCGTGTAGAAGTACGTGAAGAACACGACGAGCAGGGCAAGGAAGAAGATATACCACAGACTCGGCGAGAAGCCTATTCCGGAAGTCGAGAGCATGTTCTGGTCTATCCAATCACGGACCGCTGCACCCCAGCCCGTTGAAGGCAGAGACGATGCGACGAGTGTCGGAAAGTACATGATCGACGTCGCAAAGATGACAGGGATAACACCAGCCATGTTCACCTTCAGGGGAATGTATGTCGACTGGCCGCCCATCACTTTACGTCCGCGAACGCGTTTGGAGAACTGAACCGGTATTCGCCTCTGGCCCTGCTCTATGTAGATGATCCCGATGGTGAGAGCGATCATTGTGCCAACGATGGCGACGAACTGGTACAACTGGGAGTTCGTGTTCAAGATCACGAGCTGGCTCGGGATCTGGCTGATGATCGAGACGAAGATGATCAGCGACATGCCGTTGCCGATACCGCGCTGCGTGATGAGCTCGCCCATCCACATCAAAAGGGCTGTACCTGCCGTCATCGTGACCACGATGATCACAACGTTCCTCGGAGTGAAGTTGGGGATGAGGTCGATCCCGCCGGTGAACTGCCCGCTATGGAACAGGTAGGCGAATCCCGTCGACTGCAGGAGAGCAAGGATCACGGTCGTGTAACGAGTCCACTGCGTGATCACCTTTCGCCCGTGCTCGCCTTCCTCCTGAAGAGCTTGAAGCTTCGGGATCACCACCGTGAGAAGCTGCAGGATGATCGATGCGGTGATGTACGGCATGATGCCGAGTGCAAAAACCGAGAGCTGTGTGAGGGCACCGCCGGAGAACAAGTTCAACAACGCGACGAAGCCGGACTGCTCCGCCTGGTTCGTGAAGTCACGAACCGCTTGCAGGTCGACTCCCGGAACCGGAATCTGTGCGCCGAGTCGATAGAGAACGAAAATGAACAGCGTAAACACGATCTTGTTGCGCAGATCATGGATCCTGAAAGCGTTCCTGAAGGCGGTGAGCATGTGTGTTCCGATTCCTGACTTCTGACTTCTGACTTCGCTATTCCTCGATCAATTCGATTGATCCGCCGGCAGCTTTGATCTTTTCAGCAGCACCAATGGAGAACGCATGTGCCTTCACCGTGAGTGCGACATCAAGATCGCCCTGGCCGAGTACCTTGATCTTGCCGCGCTGTTTGACGAGACCGATTTCTCGCAGATCACCAGGAGTGACCGTTGCACCGGCTTCGAAGTCCGAGAGGCGTTCGATGTTGATCACCGTGAACTCGACTCGGTTCGGGTTCTTGAAACCCTTCAGCTTCGGGATACGCCGCTGAAGAGGGGTCTGACCACCCTCGAAACCCTGACGGACCTTGCTACGGGCCTTCAGACCCTTGGTGCCTCGACCTGCCGTCTTCCCACGACGACCGCCTTCGCCTCGACCCACACGGATCTTGCGTTTCTTGGAGCCCTCAGCGGGCCGCAGATGATGGAGTTGCATCAGATTTCCTCCACTTCAAGGAGATGCTTGGCGCGAAAGATCATGCCGCGAATGCTCGGATTGTCCGGCTGTTCGACGGATGAGTTGATCCTCCGCAGTCCGAGACCCTCCACCGTGGCGCGAGTCTTCGGCTTCTCGCCGATGAGGCTACGTCGCAGCGTTATCTTGAGTTTGTCAGCCATCGTCAGACCTTGGTGCGTGCTAGTTCGGATGAGTTGTACGCAGCCAGCAGCGCCGCAGGGAAGATCTCCTCGGCACGCTTACCACGAGCCTTGGCGACCAGATCGGGACGCATCTGGCTCTTGAGCGCATCGACGGTTGCCTTGGCGACGTTGATGTGCGTCGAGGAGCCGAGCGACTTCGCAAGCACGTTGTTGACGCCCGCCGCCTCAAGGATCTGGCGCACAGCGCCACCGGCGATGACACCGGTACCGGGTGCTGCCGGCTTCAGCAGAACACGGCTTGCACCCTGCACACCGATGATCTCGTGGATGATCGTCTGGCCGGCCATCGGCACGTCGAACATGTCGTTGCGAGCAAGTTCGAATGCTTTCTGGATCGCGGCGGGGACCTCCTTGGCCTTGCCGTAGCCAACACCGACACGCCCCTTGTTGTCACCAACGGCGACAAGTGCCGTGAAGGAGAACCTACGCCCACCCTTGACGACCTTGGAAACGCGATTGATCGTGATGACACGTTCGTCGAACTCGGGAACGTCACGCTCGCGACGGTCACGGCGGTCGCGACGGTCACGGCCACGACCCCGGTCACCTCCGCCGCCGCCTCCCGCACGACCGCGATCTCGACTCTGGCGCTTGCCCCCCTGGGGTCTGCCGGTGGGGGGCTGGCCATCTTGAGGCGATGCAGCCTGCGTCGTCGATTCCTGTGGTTTGTGCTGTTCGGTAGTCATCGCTCGCTCCTAGGAGTGTGTTGAATAATGCCGCTGTTCAGATCGGCGATCGGGCGCAGCAGTCGCAAAGGGCTCGTTTCCGCCACTCCTTGCGGCGGAATGGCGGAACCGAGGCCACAGCGAGTGATGATGGATGGTCGTCGAGATGGGCAGCATGTGTTGTTCAACGCACTCCTAAAACTCAAGGCCGGTTTCACGGGCTGCGTCGGCGAGTGCCTTGATGCGACCGTGGTACTTGAAACCACCTCGGTCGAAGGCAACCGCAGAAATGCCGGCGTCTTTGGCACGAGCACCAACGAGCTTGCCAACCTCTGTTGCGGTATCCACCGTTAGGGTCTCCCCCTTGACGGCAGATTCCCTCGAAGAGGCTGAAGCGATCGTGCGACCGCTCTCATCGTTGATGACCTGTGCGTAGATGTGTTTGTTGCTTCGGAACACCGCGAGGCGAGGCTTGGAAGCGGTGCCTTGCACCGACTTGCGAACTCTGAAGTGCCTGCGACGGCGTGCGTCTGTACGGGTACCCCTCATGCGGACACTCCTGCCTTACCGGCCTTGCGTCGCACGTGCTCATCCGAATACCGAATCCCCTTGCCCTTGTAGGGCTCGGGAGGACGGACTGCCCGGACATCCGCAGCAACCTGGCCAACCTTCTGTTTGTCGATTCCGCTGACGATGATCTTCGTCGGCTCTGGTACCTCGAATGTGATGCCTTCCGGAGCCTCGATGTTGACGGGGTGGGAGAAGCCGACCTGCAGTTCGAGAAACTTACCCTTGAGCACGGCACGGTAACCAACGCCAACCGCTGTCAATTCCTTGGAGTACCCGTCCGTTACGCCTATGACCATGTTGTTGATGAGCGCCCGTGTGAGCCCATGAAGAGCTCTGTTCTGGCGCTCGTCGTTGTCTCGCGCGACGGTGACGGTGCCCTCATCGACCGCGACTGTGATGGCGCTGTCGACTATCTGGGTCAGCGTGCCCTTCGGGCCCTTCACCTCGACAGTATCACCACGCATCTTCACCTCGACGCCTGAGGGCAGACTGATCGGGCTGTTTCCAATACGACTCATGTCACCACACCTTGCAAAGGACCTCGCCGCCGACATTGCGACGACGGGCATCTCGGTCGGTCATGACGCCGGCTGACGTGGATACGATCGAGACACCGAGGCCACCACGCACCCTGTTGATGCCGGTCGCGCCCGCGTAGACGCGACGGCCAGGTTTCGAGATACGCTGGATGCCCTGAAGCACCCGCTTCCGTTCTGAGTCGTATCGCAGCTTCACGACAAGCTCGGTCCCGACCTCGCCGTCCTGCGTCTTCCAGCTGTCGATGTAGCCCTCCTCGGAGAGGATCCGGGCGATCTCTTCCTTGAGCTTTGACGATGGCATCGATGTCTCCGGATGGAGTGCCGTGTTGGCATTGCGGATCCTGGTGAGCATGTCAGAGATTGGATCTGTGTACATAACTACCACGACGCCTTTCTGATTCCTGGGAGTTCGCCCAGATGCGCCATGTCCCGCAGGGCGATACGAGATATTCCGAACTTGCGGTAGTACCCGCGTGGCCTGCCGGTGACGGCACACCGGTTGCGATAACGCGTCGCGCTTGCATCACGGGGCATTTTGGCGATCTTGGCGTATGCCTCACGCTTCTCCTCGTATGACACTTCGGGATCCTTGATGATCTTGATGAGCTCAGCACGACGTTCCGCATAACGTTCGACGAGCTGTTTACGCTTGTTGTTCTTGGCGATCTTGGATGTCTTCGCCATCAGGCACCTACCTGCTGTCGACGGAATGGGAACCCGAACGCACCCAGGAGAGCTTCTCCCTGGTCATCGGTCTCCGCGGTTGTCACCAAGGTGATGTCCATACCGCGGACCTTCATAACTTTGTCGTAATCGATCTCGGGGAAGATCAACTGCTCGGTCACACCGAAGCTGTAGTTCCCCCGACCGTCGAACCCCTTGGGGCTCAGACCGCGGAAGTCTCTGATGCGAGGGATCGCGAGTGCGATGAGTCGATCAAAGAACTCCCACATCCGCTCGCCGCGTAACGTCACGGATGCGCCGATGGCTTGACCCTCGCGGATCTTGAAGTTCGACACCGATTTGCGGGCCTTGTTCACTTTGGGTTGCTGGCCGGTGATGATCCGGAGATCCTCGACCACCCCATTGATCAGCTTTGCGTCTGCCGCAGCATCACCAGCGCCCATGTTGACGACGATCTTGCTGAGACGCGGAACCTGCATGACATTGTCGAGATCGAGGTCCTTCTGGAGCTGAACGCGAATCTCGTCGTTGTATCGATCCTTGAGACGTGGCGCCATCAGAGATCACTCCCGCATTTCCTGCATACCCTGTACTTCTTGCCTTCGTCATCGAAACGGGCCCCGATCTTGGTAGGGCCGCACTCCTTGCAGACGATCATCACATTGGAGGCATTGATCGGCATGTCCTTGTCGATGATTCCGCCGGTGTTCACGTCACCAGTCGCTCGCTGGTGGCGCTTCGCAGTCGCAACACCCTCAACGATGATCCTGTTGTCCTTCGGAAAGACCTTTGCGATCTTGGACTCCGTTCCGGCGTCCTTACCCGATATGACCGTCACCGTGTCTCCACTACGCAGCTTCATCAGAGCACCTCCGGGGCGAGCGACACGATGCGCATGAACTTCTTCTCTCGCAGCTCTCGGCCGACCGGGCCGAAGATACGCGTGCCGCGAGGCTGACTTTGGTCGTTGATGAGCACGCAAGCGTTCTCATCGAAGCGGATGTACGAGCCATCGTCACGACGTGTCTCCTTGCGAGTCCGGACGACCACGGCTTTAACGACCTCACCCTTCTTCACAGTTCCGCCCGGCGTCGCATCCTTGACGGTCGCGACGATGACATCACCGACTCGTGCGTACCGCCGTCCTGAACCTCCGAGCACTCGGATCGTCAGAACTTCGCGGGCACCCGAGTTGTCGGCCACTTTGAGGCGTGATTCCTGCTGGATCATCTGGCACGCTCCACAACCTCTTCGACACGCCACCTCTTCGACTTCGAGAGGGGACGGGTCTCAACGATGCGAACGGTATCGCCAACATTGGCGTCGTTCGTTTCGTCGTGTGCGTGATACTTCTTGCGAACGGGGATGATCTTTCCGTAGCGAGCATGACGCTTCTGGTCTCGCACTTCTACGGTGACTGTCTTGTCACGGCTGTCGGAAACGACGAGTCCGACGCGGGCCTTGCGGCGTGCGCGTTCCATCTATGCCTCCTCCTGCTGTGATTCCCAGGCAGCGATCTCTTGCTCCCGCATCACGGTTGCGATGCGTGCAACGTCACGCTTGACCTGCTTGATCCTTGACGTGTTGTCGAGCTGATTGGTGACATGCTGGAACCGAAGGTTGAAGAACTCTTCCTTCGACTCGTCGAGCTTCTCACCGAGCTCCTTGTAATTCAGCTTGCGAAGCTCAGAGGCCTTCATACGTCCTCCCTCGTCACAACCTTGGTTTTGATCGGAAGTTTATGTGCAGCCAGCCTGAGCGCTTCACGAGCGAGTTCCTCGTCCACACCGGACATCTCGAACATCACACGACCAGGTTTGATGACGGCAACCCAGTATTCGGGGTTGCCCTTGCCGGATCCCATGCGGGTCTCAGCAGGCTTCTCCGTGATGGGTTTGTCCGGAAAGACGGTGATCCAGACCTTTCCGCCACGCTTGATCTTACGAGTCATCGCAATACGAGCAGCCTCGATCTGACGTGAGGTGAGCCAGCCGCGTTCCTGGGCCTGGAGGCCGTACTCGCCGAACGCCACCTTTGTGCCGCCCTTCGCGTTGCCCTTGTTGCGCCCCGTCTGAACCTTGCGGTACTTCGTCCGCTTTGGCATCAACATCAGGACTCACCACCCTCGCTCTGCTCGAGTGACTCGTCGTTTTCGGTTTTCGGTTCACGGTTCACGGTTTTCGGCTTCTTGTCGGTTTTCGGCTCTTCGACTACCTCTTCAGCGACCTCAACGGCTTCTTCAGTGACAGCCTCGGCGACGTCCGCCTTCACGGCAGCCTCGCCGCTCGTCGTCGGTCGTCCGTCATCGGTCGTCGTAGCGTCGTCAGTCACAGCTTCTGCTTCAGCAGAAGCAGCTTCTCTGGCTTCAGCCAGATCTGCCTTCGCGTCCGCTGCGGTGACCTTCTTGCCACCACCCGCCTCGATCAGGCGCTTTCCGCCGCCGGCTTCGATGACTCGTTTGCCGCCGCCGGCTTCGATGATCCGCTTCTCTTTACCACCCGCAGCCGCCTCAGCGCGAGACTTGACCGACTTGCGGCGCTTCCGATCGGCAGGGCGACCAGAGGCCATACGAGCTTCAGCCGCCGCCTTGTCGGACGTACCGAACTTCTTCATGATGTCGCCCTTGTAGACCCACACCTTGATGCCGATGGCACCAACGCTGGTCTCGGCAGTCGCCTGGCCGAAGTCGATGTCCGCACGAAACGTGTGCAGAGGAACGCGACCTTCCAGGTACCACTCGCGGCGACCCATGTCTGCACCGCCGAGACGGCCAGATGCCTGAACCCGCACACCTTCCGCACCAGCCTTGAGGGCGGTTGCGACGGTGCGCTTGAGTGCGCGACGGAATGAGACGCGACCCTCGAGCTGGTCGGCAACGCTGCGTGCAAGCAACGTGGCATCGAGCTCTGGATTGTGTACTTCAATGACATTGAACTTGACTCTGCGACCGGAAATGTCCTCGAGGCCGGCACGAAGGCGTTCGGCCTCAGAACCGCCGCGTCCGATGACAACGCCGGGGCGACCGGTGTGGACATCGACCTGAACCTTGTTGCCACCGATGCGCTCGATATCGATCCTCGATATCGCGCCTCGCTTCAGTTCACCGTTGAGGTACTTGCGGATGTGATGATCCGCAGCGACCTGCGCGGCATAATCCTTGTCGGAGTACCAACGCGATTTCCAATCAGTGACGATGCCGAGACGCAGGCCGTACGGGTGGGTCTTCTGCCCCATCAGGCAACCTCCTCCTCGTCTGCTACGACGATCGTGATATGGCTCGTACGCTTGCGAATCTTCGTTGCGCGACCACGTGCACGAGGACGCCAACGCTTGAGCGTCGGCCCCTCATCTGCGTATGCCTCTTGTACATAGAGTTCTTCAGCGTCGAGAGCAAAGTTGTGTTCGGCGTTTGCGATGGCCGAGTCCAGCACCTTCTTGATGGTGTCTGCGGCCTTGCGGTTCGTGAAGTCGAGCACCACTCGTGCCTCGTCCACAGGAAGGCCACGAACGAGGTCGAGCACACGCCGCACCTTGTAGGGCGACTGGCGAACATGCTTGGCCTGGGCGCGTGCGTTCATTTCTGCCTCACAGACTGATCGCGCATGTGACCCCGGAAAGTACGGGTTGGTGCAAACTCGCCGAGCTTGTGACCGACCATCGACTCACTGATGTAGACGGGCACGTGCTTGCGACCGTCGTGCACCGCAATGGTGAGACCGACCATCTCGGGGATGACCGTCGAGCGACGACTCCACGTCCGGATAACGCGCTTGTCACCGCTCGTGTTCGCCTTCTCGACCTTCACCAAGAGGTGCTCATCGACGAACGGCCCCTTTTTCAGGCTTCTCGCCATGGTTTACCTCTTACCCTTCTTCGTACGACGACGCACGATGTACTGGTTACTTGCCTTGTTCTTCTTACGGGTCTTGCGCTCTGGTTTGCCCCAGGGACTCACCGGATGACGACCACCCGAGCTGCGACCCTCCCCACCACCAAGTGGGTGATCCACAGGGTTCATGGCGACACCACGGGACTGTGGACGCTTGCCCTTCCAGCGGTTTCGACCTGCCTTACCGATCTTGACGAGGTCGGCATCGGTATTGCCGACCTGACCGACCGTTGCGCGACAGTCAAGGCTGACCTGGCGCATCTCACCTGAGGGGAGACGAAGCAGGGCGATCTTGTTCTCTTTCGACATCAGCTGAACAGATGTTCCGGCGGAACGCGCCATTTTCGCTCCTCCTCCCGGGCGAAGCTCGACAGCGTGGATGACCGTACCGGTCGGGATGTTACGAAGCGGGAGCGCGTTACCAGAACGAATCTCGGCCTTCGAGCCGGACTCGAGCAGATCCCCGACCTTGATGTCGACGGGCGCAAGGATGTAGCGCTTCTCGCCGTCCAGATAGTGAAGCAGCGCGATACGAGCGTTGCGGTTCGGGTCGTATTCGATCCCGGCGACCTTGGCCGGCACGCCGTCCTTCGTGCGACGAAAATCGATGATGCGATATCGACGTTTGTGACCGCCACCGCGATGACGCGATGTGATCCTCCCGTACGAGTTCCGGCCTGCAGACCGCGTCTTGGGAGCCAACAGGCTCTTCTCCGGAGTCGACTTCGTGATCGTGTCGAAATCCGAGACGGTCTGGAACCGGCGCCCCGGCGAGGTCGGCTTGAGTTTCTTTACACCCATGAGCTATACCTCGAAGACGTCGATTGAGTCACCGGAAGCGAGCGTGACAAGAGCACGTTTCGTGTCCTTGCGCTTGCCCACGATGTACCCGGTGCGCTTGTGTTTACCTTTGCGGATCATCGTGTTCACAGAGGTCACCTTCACGTCGAAGATGGACTCGATGGCTTGCTTGATCTCGGTCTTGTTCGTCCGAGGATCAACGATGAACGTGTACGTGTTGTTGTCTGCGACGAGGTCATAGGACTTCTCCGAGACGACCGGCTCGATGATGATGTCACGCGGATTCTTCATGAAACCACCTCGATGCTTTCATCATCCTCGGTCGCTTCCGATTCCGAAACTGTCAACTGTGAACTGTCAACTGTGAGCTGTCTTGCATGCTCCTCGGTTCCCCTTGGAGCACTCTGACCGAGAGCGAGTGTGCCCTGGCTCATGATGACCGTTTCGGCCCACAGCACGTCGTACGTGTTCGCCTGTCCAAGATTGGATGCGATCACATGATCGAGGTTCCGGAACGACTTGATCGCCGAGCGCTCGTGGTCCTCGGCGATGAGGAGGACCTTGCCGGTCACACCCATCGCTGCGAGCAGAGCAACAGCGTTCTTCGTCTTCGGCTCATCCCAGACGTCGAAGGACTCAACGACCTTGATGTGGCCGTTGGCCGCCCTGTCGGACAGAGCGCTACGCAACGCAAGGCGCTTCATCTTCTTTGGTGTCCGTTGGCTGTAGTCACGAGGTTTCGGGCCGTGGGCAACACCGCCGCCCACCCACTGAGGGGAGCGGATGGAACCGTGCCGTGCACGACCAAGACCCTTCTGACGCCAAGGCTTCGCACCTCCACCTCGCACCTCGGCGCGCGTCTTCGTCGAATGTGTCCCGGCGCGTTTCGCAGCGAGCTGCGCCGTAACGACCTGGTGCATGACGTCCCTGTTCGGCTCGATGCCGAAAATGTCCGGGTTGAGGTCTACCTCACCCTTGGAAGCGCCGTCCGCGCTGTAGAGCTGTGCAGTGAGTTTGTCAGCCATTGGCCTTCACCGCCTCACGTACGACGACGACGGAGCCTTTGGCTCCGGGAACGGCGCCGGCGAGCAGCAGCAGGTTCCGATCGGCATCGACCTGGATCACTTCGAGGTTCATGATCGTCCGCTGATCCCCGCCCATCCGGCCGGGCATCCTCTTGCCCTTGAACACGCGAGCAGGCGTTGCACATGCACCGATGGCGCCCGGCGCACGGTGCACCTTGTGCACGCCGTGTGATGCACCCTGACCCTTGAAGTTGTGACGTTTCATCACTCCGGCGAAACCCTTGCCTTTGGTGATGCCGGTGACGTCGGCCTTCTTGCCCACTTCGAGCACGTCTGCGACCGAGATGGTCTGACCAAGCTCATAGGCATCCGGATCCTCGACCCGGACTTCGATGACGTGACGATGCGGCGCCACTCCGGCTTTGGCAAAGTGTCCGGTGGTGGGACGATTGGCCTTGTCAGCCGACATCTCCTTGAAGGCGATCTGGATCGCGGCGTAGCCATCTGTTTCGGGACGCTTGATCTGCGTCACAACAACAGGACCAGCCTTTACAGCGGTCACAGGGATCGCTCGGTTGGCTTCGTCGAAGATCTGGGTCATCCCCAGCTTCTCGCCAATGATCGCATTCATGTCTTGATCTCTACTTCTACGCCGGCTGGAAGGTCGAGACGCATCAGCGAGTCGACGGTCTTGGGCGTCGGTTCGAGGATGTCGATGAGCCGCTTGTGGATACGCATCTCGAACTGTTCGCGCGATGTCTTGTCAACGTGTGGTCCGCGGATGACCGTGTAGCGATGGATCTTGGTCGGCAGGGGTATCGGACCTCTGATCTTCGCCTGGGTGCGGACCACCGTCTCCGCGATCTTGCGCGCCGACTCATCAACGACCGAGTGGTCGTATGCCTTGAGTCGGATGCGGATCCGATGTTCGTTTGCCATT
>CAZWMX010000049.1:0-1574 GCA_964635205.1 uncultured Acidimicrobiaceae bacterium
GTCGAAGCGAGTCCGGTATGGAGCGTTGCTGCGGACTTCTTTTCGTCGGTGTCCCAGGGGTGAGCCTCGAGAATGGTCCCGCCCTGTTCTCCGACGTGCAGGATCGCCCCCTTGATGAGGACTTCCGTCAGGCCTTGGCCTCGGTGATGTCGCCGGACGACAAAGCAGGCAAGAGACCAGACACCCTCGATGTCCAGATCGGTCTTGAAGCACCGCGAATTCGCCAAGCCTGGGAGTGAGCATTGAGGCACCACTCTGCACCATGGGACGGGGTCACCGTCTGTATACGCAAGGAGGCCAGGGCGGCGGCCCTGTCTCGACGATCTTGTGGAAGGCGCTGCGATCCGGTGCAGCGCTTTCTCCTTTGGTGCTCTCACGCCACACACTGGTCGTCGGCGTCGTCCAGTACATGCACCAGCATCCGGGTGAAGTGTCGGGAACGGTCGATCCAGTGCTCTCCTTACACTCGCGCCATGGGACACGACCAACAGGACCACACCCACAACGGCGCTGAGGAATACCGTTCGTGGGTTCAGAGATTGAGGCACGGAGCTGGGCGTCTCCTGCACTTCCGCTCCCATGATCACGACCACGGCCCCGTCACGATCACCGGTGATACCGGCGCCATGGGCATCCGTGCCACCAAGGTCTCGCTCGTCGCACTCGGGGTCACAGCGCTGTTCCAGGTAGCGATCTTCATGATCAGTGGCTCGGTCGCGCTGCTCTCGGATACGCTGCACAACTTCACTGATGCTCTCACGGCGATACCGCTCTGGATAGCGTTCGCGATGGGCAGGAAGAAGCCGACTCGTCGATACACGTTCGGCTTCAACCGCGTGGAGGACATCGCAGGATTGATGATCGTTGCCTTCATCGGATTGTCGGCCGTCTTCATCATCTGGGAGTCTGTGAACCGACTCTTCGCCCCTCGTCTCATGGACAACATCCCTTGGGTTGTGTTGGCAGGGATCATCGGTGCTTTGGGCAACGAGCTTGTCGCCAGGTACCGCATCAGGATCGGGCGTCAGATCGGATCCGAGGCGTTGATCACCGACGGCCACCACGCACGGACAGACGCCATGACGTCCCTGGCCGTGGTTGCGGCCGCCATCGGTGCGGCTTTCGGGGCAGCGTGGGTCGATCCGGTCGCTGGGCTCGTCGTTGCGTTGGGGATCCTGTGGCTGCTCGTGCAGTCGGGGAGGCGTATGACAAGGCGCCTCCTCGACGGTGTAGAACCTGAGATCGTCGATGATGTCCAGTCCACGGTCGCAAACGTGGTCGGGGTGCTCGCGGTGCCAGAACTTCGGGTCCGTTGGCACGGACATCAACTCCATGTTATGGCGTCGGTGAGCGTCGATCCGGAACTCACAGTGAGAGAGGGTCACGGACTGGCCCACACTGTCGAACACGAACTGCACCACCGATTCCAGTACCCGGTGGTCGCCCTGATTCACGTTGATCCGTACGGAGACACGGACGCCCACGAAACGACCGCACACCACGCTCCATAGACCGCTCATGGTCGAACCGAGATGCAAGAACGCAGATCTGAGCTTCTGGATTCTTCCCTGACA
>CAZWMX010000049.1:1674-7592 GCA_964635205.1 uncultured Acidimicrobiaceae bacterium
TCGGCTACACTCGCCCCACCCATCATCCTATGAGAACGTTCTTCCTGGAGGGCACGTGCGCAAATCCTGGTTACCGGTCGGCCTTTTGTGGCTGGGATACACCGTTCTCCTCATTGCTCTCACGAAGTACGTCAACGTGCTACCGGTGGAGTGGTCCGAGGAAGCCGAAGTTGTTGATGAGGCTTTCCTCCTTCTGATGTACCTCGGTGCGCCCGTCATGGCGCTCGTGCTCGCGGTCATGACCTGGTCGATCATCGCGTGGCGTTCGGACGGCGCCGACAGGGAAGACGGACCGAATCAGCACAGCAACCGAGTGCTCGTGACCACATGGCTCGTCGTCACTTCCGCTCTCGCCATCGCCGTTGTCATCAACCCCGGATTCGTCGGACTCGCAGAGATCCGCGGCGAGCCGATATCCGATTACGTCATTGAGATCGAAGCCAGCCAGTTCTTCTGGGAGATAACGTATCCCAACGGCGCGACCGCCCTCGATGAGCTCGTTCTACCAGCCGAGAAACGGGTCCGTTACGACGTCAACAGCACCGACGTGCTCCACTCCTTCTGGATCCCGGCGTTCCGCATCAAGATCGACGCTGTCCCCGGCCTGACGACACAGACGTACGCAACGGCGACGGCCGAAGGGACCATCAATGACGACGTCAACCTTCGGATCCAGTGTGCCGAACTCTGCGGTGCAGGGCACGCAACGATGATGCTCCCGGTTCGGGTGGTCAGCGACGCGGAGTGGAATGAGTACATCCAGTCCATCGGTGGAAGCGAGTAGGCGAGACATGATCGAAGTAACGCGATGAAATACATGATTCGAGCCGTCGTTCTCGGTCTTGTCGGATACGTGGTCGGTGTTGTGTTGACGATCGCTGTTCGCGGTGGTGACCCAACGGACGAAGTCGTGGTCGTTTTCGGGTTCATTCTTGCTCTCATCGGCTGGTTGGCCGGCATAGGTGGCATCGAGGCTTTCGGCCGCCAGTGGATCGGCAAGACATCCCAGGTCACCGAGGACCACACATGGCGTCGCTACTTCCAGTTCTCCACCGATCACAAGGTCATCGGCATCCAGTACGGCGTCACACTCCTCGCGGTCCTTCTCATCGGAGGCCTCTCCGCAATGGTCATCCGCATCGAGCTGGCCTCCCCCGGCATGAGCATCGTCAACCTCGAAGAATTCAACAAGCTCGTTTCGATGCACGGCATTCTCATGATTGCCGTGGCGGTGGCGGGCATCCTCGGAGCGTTCGGCAACTACATCATCCCGATTCAGATCGGTGCAGCGGACATGGCGTTCCCACGCATCAACGCTCTCAGCTTCTGGCTCGTGCCGCCCGTCGCGATCGGGCTGCTCAGCGCGCCCCTCCTCGGATCCTTCAGCGCCGGATGGACTGCCTATGCGCCGCTGTCTGTGACCGGTGATTCGGGCCAGATCCTGTTCAACTTGGCCATCATCGCCTTCGGTCTGTCTTCCATCCTTGGTGGGCTGAATATCATCGTGACGGTCATCACCATGCGTGCCCCCGGCATGACGTGGGGTCGGTTGCCGATCTTCACCTGGTCGGGCTTCTCAGCGGCGCTTCTCGCCTTCAGCTTGACCCAGTTCTTTGCAGCCGCTCTCGTGCTTGTCACGATGGATCGGGTCGCGGGCACGAACTTCTTCGGTCCGGAGGTTGGCACAGGTCTGTTGTACCAGCACATCTTCTGGTTCTACTCGCACCCGGCCGTGTACATCATGGTGCTCCCGGGCTTCGGCATCATCCTGGAGCTCGTGACGACATTCGCCCGAAAGCCGCTGTTTGCCTACAAGGCAACCGTCGGTTCGCTGCTAACGATCGTTGGGCTCTCTGTCGTCGTGTGGGCACACCACATGTTCACGTCAGGCATGCCCGACTTCCTCCACGCGCCGTTCATGATCCTCACAGAGGCGATTTCGATTCCCACAGGGGTCATCTTCCTCTCCATCATCGGGACGCTCTGGCAGGGAAAGTTGTGGTTCCGAACCCCGCTCGTGCTCGCGTTCGGATGGTTGTTCAACTTCCTGATCGGTGGCATAACAGGGATCTTCCTTGCGGACGTCGCTACCGACATCCAACTCCAGGACACGTATTTCGTTGTCGCGCACTTCCACTACACCATCGTTGGTGGTTCCATCTTCGCCCTGCTTGCCGCCTTCTTCTATTGGTTCCCGAAGGTCACCGGACGGATGTACAACGACACCCTCGGCAAGATATTTGCGATCTGGTTGACGGTGGCGTTCAACATGACGTTCCTACCTCTGTTCTGGGTGGGCATCAATGGCATGAACCGTCGCGTGGGCGACTACGCACCGGCATACGAGTCTGCGAACAAATTCGCATCCGTCTCCGCTCTGATTCTTGGCGCCAGTTTCCTGCTGTTCGTCGGGAACATTGTCTGGTCTGCCATCAAGGGGCCGAAGGCCGGATCGAATCCATGGAATGCCAGGACGCTCGAGTGGCAGATCTCGTCGCCTCCGACACATCACAACTTCTTGTCCCAGCCGGTGATCGTCGGTGACCCGTACGACTACGGAGCAGATGATGCACCGTATGCGATATTCCCGGACGCAGGATTGGCGGAACCCGGCGTATCTGACGAGGAGGTGATGGTATGACGACGGAACAGGCCACCATCGACTTCGATGGTCTACGCACGGCTACGCGAAAGGGCCTGGTGGCAACAGCAGTCCTTGCGGTGCTGACGATCGTGGAGTTCTTGATCGCCATCAACGTTGAGAATCCACTTCTGCCGCTGCTTCCGTTCGTGGTCCTCAAGGGGTGGATCATCCTCGATGCGTTCATGCACATTCGTGCCGTCTTTGGGGAGGACGGTCACTGATGACAACAAAGACTGTGCGCCCCGAATACCACCAGGACACGTCGTTCCAGCCGAGAGCGAACCGCATCGGCTTGTGGCTCTTCATCATTTCGGAGACATTCCTCTTCGGTGCATTCCTGGCAGCGAGGTACTACTCGACGGGCACATACCGACCAGAAGAATTGAATCAGAGACTCGCGTTGTTGCTCACGATCGTGCTGCTGGCGTCATCGGTGAGCGCCTACCTCGCCGAAACTTCGATCAGGTGCAACCACCGACGGAACTTCATCATCTTCACGGTTGTCACCATCGTGTTGGGGCTCGTCTTCCTCGGCGGCGTTGTGATCGAACTCAGGGAAGCTATCCATCTCTTCCCGCCGGGCACGCCGTACGGCTCGTCCTACTTCATGCTGATCGGGCTCCATGCCTTTCACGTCGTGACAGGTCTCATCGCGCTCGGTGTTGTGCTGTTCCTCGGCATCAAGGGCCACTTCGGATCCAAGGACTACTGGGGTGTCGAGGGTGTCGTCAAGTACTGGCATTTCGTCGACCTCGCATGGGTGATCATCTACCCGACGCTGTATCTTTTCTAGATGACCGAAGCGGTTCGGGAGACACAGACACACAGCAAGCGTCGCAAGTGG
Source organism: uncultured Acidimicrobiaceae bacterium (assembly GCA_964635205.1). Classification (GTDB taxonomy): domain Bacteria; phylum Actinomycetota; class Acidimicrobiia; order Spongiisociales; family UBA5794; genus B3-G11. Next base: position 5,163 of record CAZWMX010000049.1, read on the forward strand.
GTCGAAGCGCTCCTTCTGATCGCCGGATCCACTCTTGTCATGTTCGTTCTCACTTCGATCGCGTTGCTCATCTACACGAGCGGATCGCCCGAGCCGGCCGTGCATGTCATCGATATCCCTCCGGGTTCACGGGATCTCATCGAGGCGGGGGAGAATCCGCTCGAGATTCCACCATTCTGGCCGTTCTACGCCGATGACACCCTCGTGCTGGACAATCGGGACGATGTCGTTCACACGCTCGGCGACCGATCCGTGCCACCGAACACCGTCGGCAGTGTCGAACTGCAACCTCCGGACGGCGGTCTTGTCTCCACCAGTCTGCACCCGTCCGGTGAGATCAAGCTCGACATCCAACTACGCGACTACGACTTCTCGCTCATCGCGTTGCCCGTCTTCTTCTTCGGCATCGCGGTCGGAGGCCTCCTGTGGATCGGTCTCACCGTGATGCGCGCGCTCGATCACACACCAGATATGTCCGAGTACCTTGGGCGAGATACGTAGCACGACCAGGAATCTCGGGGCAGTTTCTGCGTTGTACATGGCGTATCCGAGGAAGGAACTCCATGACGTTGCCATCACTGCCCGAGGACTGGGAGAGCACAAGGACAACACTCCAGGCCTACGGTCAGGCGCTCACTGCCATTCCGCGGGCCGCCGGAACGCCCGACGATCGCTGGACCCACGTTGCCATGCAGGTCGGCTCGAATGGTTTGAGAACCGCACAGACCCCGCTCGCCGATGGAACAGAACTCGTTGCGTCGATCGACCTGACACGTCACCAAATCGTGATCACCGCCGGGGAGGATGTCGAGCAGTTGGACATCATCCCGGGCCCATCGCCCGCCTCCGTTGGTGAGTTGATGCTGGCAGTCGCCTCTCGACACGGTTCAGAGATCGATGTCGATCGGGAGCGTTTCGGCGGGTCGGACCCACTGCCCTACGACGCCGGCCACGCCGAGGCGTTCCATGCGGCGGCCACCTACGTCGCCCATGCGTTCCGGAAGATGAACGAATCGGTTCCCGGTGAGGTCACCGGTCCGCACCTGTGGCCTCACGGTTTTGACATCGCCACGGAGTGGTATTCAACCAAGCGGGTCCCACACGGCGAGAGTGACGCTTCAGCCCAGATCGCCGTTGGGTTCTATCCGGCAGGCGAGTCGTACTTCTATGCGAATCCGTGGCCGTTCGAAGATGCGTGGGGTGACAAGCCACCAGTTGAAGGGGCCACGTGGCATCTCGACGGCTGGCAGGGTGCGGTGCTCGACCCTGGTGGTGTCGACGAAGCAGACATCGTTGCGTTCGGTGCGGCGGTCCATGAACTCGCGAGAGAGGCGCTCGGAAGCTGATGGCCGACGGCTGACAGATTCAAGTTCTCCACCCATACGAGGCTCGCGGGCTCGCGGCCCTCCTGCATAGCGACTTCGTCGCTCTGCTGTCCTCGCGCGAGGGGAGGACGCGCAGTGGTTGATGGTTGACTTATGATGTCGCAATGGCTTTTCCTCAACCGTTCTTCCGATGGCGTCCGCACCCCTGGCACGGGCTCTCCGCTGGACCCGACACCCCCGCACTCGTCAACGCGTACATCGAGATGACTCCTTTCGATGTGGTCAAGTACGAGGTCGACAAGAGCCTCTTGAAACGCTGCAAGACCTCGATGGCGTTCCCTCCAGATCGTGGCAAGGTCTCATCGGTGCAAGGTCTGCCACATTCTGATCGGCTCTTGGCGTGAAGCCATCGCAAATCCCTCTCGCAAGGGCGCATCCGTGGCACGGCATCGAAGCTGGACCAAACCCGCCCACGGTGGTGACCGCGTACATCGAAATCACGCAGAGAGACACTGTGAAGTTCGAGCTGGACAAGGCATCAGGGCTCCTGAAGGTCGATCGACCCCAGCGCACGAGCAGTTCGCCTCCAACGCTCTATGGCTTCATCCCCCAGACCTACTGTGGCACGCGTGTGGCCGAGCTGAGTCCGGAGGCCGTTAAGGCCGATGGCGACCCGCTTGACATCTGTGTTTTTTCGGAAAGGCCGATCGACAAGGCTGACATCGTTCTCCCGGCCAGGGTGATCGGTGGCCTGCGGATGATCGATGGGGGAGAGGCGGACGACAAGATTGTTGCGGTGCTCGCCAATGACCACATATTCGCGCAGGCCGAAGACCTCGGCGATCTCCCGGTAGAGATGGTCGATCGCCTTGAGCACTACTTCCTGACGTACAAGATGGTGCCGGGGCATGACCAGTCCGTGTCGATAGAGGAGCGATATGGTCGCGACCATGCCCACGACGTGGTCACGGCATCGATGGATGACTATCGAAACGAGATCTTGCAATGACCGCGAGGCTCAACCGGACCGAGATTCTCACCGCAGCCCGCGTCGTTGGTGGGCTTCAGATGATCGATGGGGGAGAAGCCGATGACAAGATCGTCG
>CAZWMX010000049.1:7692-15490 GCA_964635205.1 uncultured Acidimicrobiaceae bacterium
TCCTCGTCGCCGACCCGGCGTGGAGCAATGTCGAGGACATCTCGGAGCTGCCACCACTATTCGTTGGGCGCATCGAGCACTATTTCGCTTCGTACAAGGCCCTGCCCGGAGAGCCGAACACTGTCGAGATCCCGTGGACGTACGGCAAGGACCACGCAGAGACCGTCGTGACGGCGGCCATGGAGGATTACAACGAGGCTTTCGGTGACAGCCAGATGACCGAGGACTCGTGAGCCGCAGAGAGCGCATCATAAGGAAGCTCGTCGCTTGGGCTGTGGCGCTGTTGTACCACCGTGTCGAAGTGAGGCAACCCCACGACCTCACTTCGGCGGGATCACAGCTTGCGAACGCCAGCCACTTTGGGGGGTTCACGGATCCGCTTCTGTTGATCCGCGCAATGGACCGTGTGCCGAGATTCATCGCAAGGGACGTGATCTGGAAATTCCCCGTGGTTCGCGGCGTGCTCGATTGGGTGGGCGCAATCCCCGTTCACAAGAGCGACGATGCGGGCCCGTCGTCAAACGACGAGATGTTCCGGTCTACCTATGACGCCCTCGCCGAGGAGGACCTGGTCACGATCTTTCCGGAAGGTATCACCGTCGACGATCCCAGGATCGCACGCGTCAAGACCGGATCTGCACGTATCGCGCTGGGTGCGAGAGCAGCGGGAGTAGAGGGGATCACACTGCTCAGCGCGGGGATCCACTACCAGAACAAGGCGGCCTTGAGGTCCGACGTGTTCATCGACATCGGTTACCCGATCGATCTCGATGCCTGGGTCGAAGACAACATCGCACAGGGTCAACCACAGGACGCCTCCAACCGAGAGGCAGTGGTCGCCCTCACATCGGAGATGGAGGAGCGCCTCCGGTGGGCGGCCCCGGATTTCGAAGACTGGTACACAGCCAGGAGCCTCTCCGCTGCGTCGGGAGTGGCTCTCAGACCGGCGGACGGATCCGATCCGGACGTCGGCCATGGGGACAAAGAGGTCCTTGCCAGACTGATCGACGAGGCACCGGCCGACCGGAGACAGGATGTCGTCGACGCCATGGACCGTTACCAGTCCGAACTCGATGCGCTCGGTTACGACGATGAAATGTTCGTATCCGGCTTGGGTACCAAGAGGGCGTTCGTGTGGAACATCGTCAAGGACATCGTGGTCGGGTTGCTGCTTCTACCGTTTGCCATCGTCGGACTGATTGCAAACGCCATACCTATGGCGATCGTGTGGCTGATAGGAAGGCTCAAGGTCGCAGACGCAATGATGGCGACGATCAAACCGATCGGAGCGATATTCGCGTTCCTCCTCATGTGGGGATTCTGGGCCTGGAGGGTCTGGTCGGACATCGGTGTTGGGATGCTCGCTGCGACGATCGTCCTGCTGCCGTTCTACCTCTTCGCCCTCATAGCGTTGGTTGAGCGAATCGTGCTTCTGTTCGGTGCGATCAGGTCCTTGACGAGGTCTCGATCGGTCGCCGAGATGTACGAGCAGGTGCACCACGACAGGGCAGAGGTTGTCGAAGCGGTTGCTCAGGCGCTCTGAACCGTGCCGAGGGCGATCTTCGTCGCCCGTTCGATCTCGGAATCGCGGAGTTTCTGCTCGATGCTCACCATCTGTTCGTCGGTGACGTCGCTGAATCCGTAGGCCACCCGGATGAAAGACGCCAGGTCGGCCCTGTAGTCGTGGCCCGTGGACTCGAAGTCACCAGGGACAACGGTGGCGGCGTTCTTGGTGTCGATGAGACCATGCCAGAACGCGATTCCCGGGAGCCATCGTTGGTTCGGGTTCGTGCCCCGGCCGCGGTCTGTCATCGCGAGCCAGTTCGGCATCTCGTAGAACATCGACGGAGTGAACTTCGCGACCGGGTCGTTGTCGTGGTTCAGGAAGGTCGCTGGTGGAACCGGATTCCCGTTCGCGATGTAGTCCGTCAGCTGGTCGGGTCTGTCGAAGACGGGGATACCGTTCTCGTGTGTCATCCGAACGAACAGGCTTGTACCGTGCGGAGTGCCGACCCACAACGCACCATCAACGGGGAGTTCGGGTCCCTCGGTGATGGATTCGATCCCGTTCTGGCTTGTCTGGGCTCCCAAGCTCTCGCCGTACGCAAAGAGCGACACGTCCCTGTCCAGTTCATCTATCTCGGTCCTGAGCCTTGCGACCAGTTCGCCGTAGAGCGTTGATGCGTGCTCGACCTTGCTCATCGAGAGCATCGACGGCAGGCTTCCGTACTGGATGGCAACGGTTGCGATATCGCCCCGAGCCATGAGCTCGGCTGCCTCGACAGTGATGTAATTGACGTATCCCGTGCCGGCGGGCGACGCAGCGATGATGCTCGACCGCTCGAACCCACCGGCTCGCCGCAGCTCCTGTATGGCAAGTTCGACACCTTCGTCGATCGATGGCGCAGAATCGAGACCCACGAACACTCTGACAGGATCCTTCCGTGCAGGCTGACCCATGACGTCCTCGATGGTTGACGCAGATGTGACAACCGAAACGAGTCGCCTTCCCTGCATTCCGAGCGAGTCGTAGGGGATGAGGCTGTACGCTCCTCCGCTGACCTCGGAAACCTCCGGAGGGCTCGAATACGCAGCCTCGACTGCTTGATTCCCTGCCCCGATCGAACCGACGACGCGAGCCAGTGCAACCTTGGCTCCGATCCCAAGTGCGCCGGCCACACCAAGGGAGACACCCGAGTACACCAGCGCACCCCGCAATCCCGTCGTGCCTGTGGCGTTCCTGGCCAGGCGACCGGAGAGTCGCACCGCTGTGAGGAGTCCTGCTACGGCTGACACCGCTCCCAGCGCGGTTCCTGTGGCGGTGGCGAGGTACTTGGCATCCACGTGGTCGTCGCGGAGTTGTAGAGCCGTCTGGGTATCTGTGGCGGTTGATGCTGCCACAGCGAGTCCACCGAGAGCTCCGAGGGCAGGTCGGCCTCTGTCAGATACAGTCCGGGCCACGCCGACCGCGCCGAGGATCTCGACGCCGGTCTCGGCCCAGACAGATGTCTCGTCTGTCCGGGCCGCAGAGTCGCCGCGGCCACTTCGAAGAAACTGAGCTGAACTGGCGCTGGTTGCAACGATGCCCGCAACGCGGAGGGCAACGTTTCCACCGAGCACGGGAAGCAATCCGATGACGCGTGCAGCGGCGGAACCCGCAACGTACCCGGTGGCGAAGCTGCCAGCCATGATGAGGCCCTGGTCGATCGCGGATCTCGGCATCAGGCTCGGCTCGAGGGACTTCGCTGCCATCCGAACTCCGGTGATTACGCCGGCGAGGGGCGCCGAGTACCCATGTATCGGCAAGATCAGTCCTTGATGATCGATGAGACGATCGACGTCAGGACCGTGATGATGAGTGCACCGAGGATCATCGGGACCCACCCGTCGCTTGTGACACCCAGACCGAGTTGTCCGGCGAGCCAGATCACGCCGACAACCACCGCAACGTTGATGATGAGGGTTGCAATGCCAAGGGTGACCATCCGGATCGGCAGAGCCAGCAGTTTCAGAATCGGGCGGATGAATGCGTTGGCGAAAGCGAGGAGTGCAACCACCAGGACCAGAGCCACCCAGTCCCCACCAAAGGTCAGGCCGTCGATCACCTGGAATGTGAACCAGACGATCACGGCGTTGATCGCTGCCCGTATCAGGAGTTTCATGGACTAGACAGTAGTCGCGAATGAAATCTGGCACTTCCTTCGAGGGCTCTGGTGGGCTATCTTGGTGTCAGGAAGGTATCAGGAGGGGACGTATGACGCGTCCAGACAAGAGAATCAGTCCTGGGCGCGAACACGGGCAGTTGGATGGGCCGGTGTCTTCGCCGCGAGCCCATACATGGACGAAGTACGGGGGACCAGAAACCGTTGAAGGTCGCGGGGGTTCGCCTGACACCGTCGAGGTGACGGTTGACGATGTCACGATCATCGAGCGTGAAGGCGAAACGGCGTCGAAGTACATGTCACGAGGCACATCGGCCCATGGCATCCATGTCCCGGACGCCGGTCACCCGCCCCGACGCGTTTCGTTCGTCAAGGAATGGATCGTTGCTCGCACGATCGAGGGTCGTACGTATCGGCGATCAGACACGCTTGTGATGGTCGAACTCGAGGACTGACCAACAAGCGGCACTTCGATTCGGGTGTCTTCGTTCGGCCTCTTCTCAGGCGTTCGGTTCCCCGCACACGTCTTGGAGCTGTTCGAGACCGAGTTCTCTCACTGCACGTTCGGGGTCGTTGATGACGAGCTGCACATGCTCACGCACGAGGTCGATGTTCGCAACCCTCCCAGGTTTCCCGTTGTCCCTGTATTTGAGGTGGTACTCAGGTGGGATGAATCGGACGGACACGACGTTGTCGATGTCTATGTCCGGGATCAGTTCGATGAGCTGCGGGAGCGCCTCGATCGGGATGTCGGTCAGCATCGTTCGTTTGATCACATCGGCAAGACTGCCGAAGTTGAGGACGAGTGAGATGGGATCTGCCTGCGCCATCATCGCTTCGATGACGCATCGTTGCCGGTTCATGCGGAAGTAGTCGGAGTCCTGGTTCCGCGTGCGGGCGTAAGCGAGTGCCAGGTGGCCGTCCATCGTTTGCCAGCCTGCATCGATCTCGATGCGTTCGAAGCCGCTGGCGTCCTCCAATGGGTACTTCTCATCGATCACCTTCGAGGGAACGTAGATGTCGACACCACCCAGAGCATCGACGATGTCGACGAAACCATCGAGGTTGACCATCGCGTAATAGTCGATTTCGATGCCGAGGAATTCACCGATGACACCTTTGACTGCATTCTCGGACGGTGTGCCCGGACCGGGGAACGCTTCTGGATACCGTTCGCCGGCGATCCAGAGTTCGTTGATGAGTTCCGGGTAGCAGTCGCAATCCCATATGCCCATACCCTCGGGCAGCGGGGACTCCGTCCAGTTTCGTGGAACGGAGAACATCGCAGCATCGCCGGTGACGGGGTCGATCGAAACGGTGATCATGGTGTCGGTTCGGATTCCTGTCCTGCCCTCGCCGAAGTCTCCGCCGATGAGAAGGATGTTCAAACGTTCCTCGCCATCGAGGACGCTCGACGGCGGCTGGGTTGTTGTTGTCTCCGGTGCGGTTGTGGCCACTGTGTTTCCAGAAGCGTCGGTGATCGGGGGAGAGGGTTGGGTCGTCGTTGTGTCCTGTGGAGCGGCCACTGTGTTGTCACCGAAAACCGATGTCAAGGTGTCGTAGGTGACGAGGTCGAAGTAGCCGAACACGGCGTGAGGAACGAGTAGTACGGCGCCAAGAACGACTGCGCCCAGAAGAACCGCTCCTGCGGGCGCCGCCGACGTAGCTCCGTGTCTTCCCTTCGTTATCCGATATGCGTCGTCCGCTGCCCACACGCGGTAGCCGAGGAGAATAATGTTGGCGACCATCATCAGCGCGAGGGCAGAGGGCTTGATCCAGAGTGCTGCCGCGGAGAGAAGGACTTCCTTCGGCGACAGACCACCGCGCAGGAACACCATGATGAATACGGCGAGAATGGCAGCGTCGACCATCAACAATCTGGCTCCGCGGCGCGAGTCACCGCCGATGAACTGACCGATTCCGGGCAGGATCGCAGACGCGAACGCCGCCACGAACGGCTTTGTGCTGCTGGACGAGGTGGTGGAGGTTTCCATCGCCCGGGATGGTAGGTAAGGGGTCTTGATACTCGATGGATTGTGGGTGTCAGAAGTCAGAAGTCAGAAGTCAGCTGCCTGGAGTCTGGAGCCAGTGTCTGATGTCTGATGTCTGTCTCAACTATTCTCCTGTTCGCCGAACCGGGGAATCGTGGAAGACCCACAAAACCAAGTGAATGAGGAGCAGCCCGAAGGTCGCGCTGCTCGATATGCCTACATGCGCAGCGATGGGACGCTCGACATCGTCATCGGCAGCCTGATCGCGGGACTCGGTGGATACGCGTACCAGTTCCTAGCCGGACGTTCCCTGGGAACTCAAGGTTTTGCTGCCATCGGGATCCTGCTCACCGCACACTTTCTGTCGTTCGTGATCGTGCTGATGCCGATCGAGCAGTTCGTGATCCGCAGACTCACACTCGGCGCCCGCGGCTGGGTCGTACCGCTACGGGCAATCGCACTCGCTGTCTCGACCGCAGCCGCAGCAGGAATCGTCGTCGCGGTGTCCGGTGATGACTACTTCGCTGCATTCTCGTCGCGCCAGGTTTTCATCCTATTCGTCCTTGCGACGGTCACGGTGCACTTCTTCTTTGCTGTAGGGCGCGGGTACCTCGCGGGTCGAAGACGGTTCCGTTCGTACGGGTACGCATCGGCTGGAGCGTCGATCCTGCGCCTGGTGATCGCAGTGACGATTGCTGTCGTTGCCCCGAGCGTCACCGGCTTCGCCTGGGCTCATGTTCTGGGGCCGCTTGTGATCATCTTCTGGCGCCCATGGAAGCCCTCACGGCATGAGCCGAGGGTCTCGGACGTCGGCGGCGGTGAATCTGAGGAGAAGGGTCTCCTCGCGGGACTCGTTCTCGCTGCAGCAGCTTCCCAGGCGCTTCTCCTGGCTGGGCCTCTGCTCGCATCGCGCCTCGGTGCCACGAACACTCAGTTCTCTGTGGTCTTTGCCACCCTGCTGATCGCCCGCGCACCGCTGACTCTCGGCTACAACTTGATCGCGAGGATCCTCCCTTCCTTCACCGAGATGGCAATGCGCGGGGAGAGACGAGAGCTTCGCTCGTGGGCTCGCGGCATTGCCATAGCGTCGGCTCTCCTTGCTCTTGTGGGTGCCCTCTTCGGCGCTCTTCTTGGTCCCGTACTGGTCAGTGTGGCTTTCGGTTCCGATTTCGCCCCCACTTCGTCTGTTGCCGCCATTTCCGGGGCGGGAGTGGTGTTGGCCGCCGGTGGCCTCTTCATCGGCCAAATTCTCGTGGCGAAGGGTCAATCGTTGAGGCTGGGCGTCGCCTGGCTCCTCGCCCTTGTCGGTGCTGGTGTGATGATCATCGTGCCGTTCGACGACCCGGTGCTTCAGGTGGTCGTGGCCTTCATGGTCGGCGAGATCGTTGCACTCGGAGCTCTCGTCGGCGCAGCGCTGATGAGAGACGCGGACGAAACTGAGATCTCCCACGGATATCAGGTCGTCAAGCGATCCCTCGATATCGCTTGGGCGATGGTTGCGATCGTCCTCCTGTTCCCTGTGATGTTCGTTGCCGCCCTTGCGGTGAAGCTCGATTCGCCCGGCCCTGCCTTCTTCAGGCAACGTCGCGTCGCAAAGGATGGACAGCTTTTCTGGATGGTCAAGCTCAGAACCATGATGTTCGACGAGGACGAAGCGGTGTTCAGGCATCATCTCGAGGAGCTACGCAGATCCGACGCAGATGACAGCGATTACACGATAAGGATCGATGAGGACCCCCGGATAACAGCCGTCGGTGCCAAACTTCGGAAGTGGTCCATCGACGAACTGCCGAACTTCTGGAATGTTCTCAAAGGCTCGATGTCCCTGGTCGGTCCGAGGCCTCTTGTCCAGGAAGAGGCAGCATTGATCGGACTCGACCATCCGCGGTTCCAGGTCAAGCCGGGCATCACCGGCCTTGCCCAGGTACACGGCCGGGACTCGATCTCTCTTGCTGAACGCACAGAGTGGGACGAGCGGTATGTCGAGACACGGTCGACGAAACTTGATTTGGGAGTTCTGTTTGCGACCGTGGTTGCCGTGTTCAGGACGCCGGGCGATCAGGGTGCCGAGGAATAGCAGGATCGACGCATTGTTGTACGCACCATGAGTGATCCCGTATCCACCCGTCTCGAGCTATCCGATCC
>CAZWMX010000050.1:0-6370 GCA_964635205.1 uncultured Acidimicrobiaceae bacterium
CGAGCGGTGACATCCGGTGGATCGCTTGTGATTGTCATCAACCATCCCGTGTACACGGCTCCTGGTTCGGCACCGCTGATGGATGCCGACGAAGAGGTCCTGTGGCGGTGGGGGACGTACTTCACAGAAGGATCCTCCACCGAACCGGCCGGCGAAGGTTCCGTGGAGTTCTTCCACCGACCAATGTCTGAGCTCCTCTCGTCGGCGGCATCACATGGTTGGGTACTCGATCGACTCATGGAGCGCGGCCTCAGCGCTGAGACGATCGCACGCATTCCCTTCTACGAGGGACAGGAGCACATCCCCCGTCTCCTCGGCGTGCGGTGGTCCCTCGGCTGACGCCTCGCCCATAGACGACAGGTTCCAGCAATATCGTTGGTAAACCGCCGTCCGCCGTCCGCCGTCCGCCGTCCGCCGTCCGTCGTCCGTCTCCTGGGTCCTGGGTCCTGGGTCCTGCTACTACCCTTCCCAAGATGCTCAAGCGTCCCGCTCCATCCTCGATTCCAGACGGGCCCGGTGTCTACATCTTCAGGGACATCCATGGCCGCCCGGTCTACGTCGGCAAGGCGAAATCGCTGCGCAAGCGGACGGCGAACTACTTCGCCTCGGACCTTCCGCCCCGCACGAGAACAATGGTCACCGCCGCGGCTGATCTCGAGTGGATCGTCACTGATTCGGAGATCGCTGCTCTCATGCTCGAGTACTCGCTCATCCAGGAGCTCCAGCCCACGTACAACGTCCGCCTGAAGGACGACAAGTCGTTCCCGTATCTCGCCATCACGAGGAACGAGGAGTGGCCGCGAGCCACGGTGATGCGCGGAAGGCACAAGAACGGTGTCGAGTATTTCGGGCCGTATGCAAAGGCGTACTCCATCAGGCAGACCCTCGATGGACTGCTCCGCACCTATCCGATTCGCACATGCACCAACGCGAAGTTCAATCGGCACGAAGTATCGGGACGGCCGTGTCTCTTGTTCCATATCGAGAAGTGTGCAGGTCCTTGTGTCGGCGAGGTCTCCCATGGCGCCTACACCGATCACGTCGATGGGCTCGCAGCGTTCCTCAGCGGCGAGAGTGAAGAGCTGATTTCTGACCTCGAAGTAGGGATGCGACATGCGGCAGAGCAACAGGAGTTCGAACGAGCAGCGCGTATCCGTGACCAGATGGCAGCGATGCGACTCGCACTGGAGCGGCAGGAACTCGTAACCGACCGCCGCGAGGACTTCGATGTGATTGCGTATGCCGATGATGATCTCGAAGTGGCTCTTGTCGTGTTGCATGTGCGGAAGGGGAGGGTCACCGGAAGAAAGGTGATGGTCGTCGATCGGATCGAGGACATAACCATCGAGGACTTTCTTGCTCGAATGATCGGACAGCTGTACGCGGACGAACTCCCGCCCAAACAAGTGCTTGTCCAGGACATGCCATCGGATGAGGAGATCGTGGTCGAATGGCTCACACTGCGACGAGGTTCCAAGGTGAGCCTCCGCGTCCCGAAGCGCGGGGCGAAACGCAGGATCATGGCAACCGCGGTCGCCAACGCGGATCAGGAGTTCGAGCGCAACAGGTTCAAACGACATTCGGACCACAACGCTCGCGCTCGGGCCCTCCGAAGTCTCCAAGAGACACTGCACCTCCCCGAGTCGCCGCTCCGCATCGAGTGTTATGACATTTCGACGATACAAGGCAGGCACACGGTGGCCTCGATGGTGGTATTCGAAGATGGGCTCCCTCTCAAGACGCAGTACAGACGATTCAAGATCAAGACCATCGATGGCCAGGACGATTTCGCCGCGATGGAGGAGGTGATCCGGAGACGGTTCGAGGCATACCTGGCAGAACGCAAGCTTCCCCTCGAGGAGCAGGGACGATTCTCATACCCACCGGGGCTTGTTGTCATCGATGGCGGCAAGGGACAGCTTGGGCGTGCTGTCCAGGTGCTCGAAGAACTGGACCTCGACATACCAGTGATCGGTCTCGCAAAGAAACTCGAGGAAGTCTTCGAACCCGGAACGCCCGACCCCATCGTGATACCTCGGGGTGAGGAAGCTCTCTATCTGCTTCAACGTGTACGCGACGAGGCTCATCGCTTCGCCGTCGCGTACCATCGAACGCTACGGGACAAGTCGATGGTCGATTCCATACTCGATGGTGTTGCAGGTGTCGGACCAGGGCGCAAGAAGGCGTTGATCAAGAGGTTCGGATCCGTCAAACGCATGCGCGAAGCCTCGGTGAGCGAACTTGCGGACGTTGTACCCGATAGGGTGGCGAATGAACTGTACGAGGCACTGCACGAGATCTGAGCAAGCACATGTCCAATCAAGACGCAGGCACCCAGGTTGTCATCATCACCGGCCTATCGGGAGCCGGAAGATCCCAGACGGCGAAGATCCTCGAAGATATCGGCTACTTCGTCGTTGACAACCTCCCGACCGCCATGATTTCCGACCTTGTGGCTACGGTCGGTGCAGCGGAAGGCGACCGCTCACGCATCGCTGTTGTCACCGACGCGCGCACCGGCATGGACGAAACGGATCTCGACATGGCGCTCATCGATTTGCACAGAGACGGCCTTCGCACGACGGTTCTGTTCCTCGACGCGGAGGATGCCGTGATTGTTCGGCGATTCGACGAGACACGGCGCACGCACCCGTCGGACGTTGTATCGCTCGCCGAGGCGATAGCAACCGAGCGGTCCGCTTTCGAGCCGGTTCGGGCAATGGCCGACGTGATCGTCGACACATCCGATCTCAACGTGCATCAGCTGAGAGACAGACTCAGGGATGCATTCGCAGGCGTCGACTCGGCTCCCCGCATGCGTGTCGATGTCGCCTCGTTCGGGTTCAAGAGAGGCACACCTCGCGTCGTGGACCTGATGTTCGACGTCCGCTTCCTGCCGAATCCACACTGGGAACCCGACCTGCGGCCCCAGACCGGACTGGATGCACCCGTGCGCGACTACGTCTTCTCCCACGCGGAGGCCGGCGAATTCCTGACCATGGCTGCGGACATGCTCGACTTCCTATTACCTCATTACGAGGCCGAAGGTAAGTCATACCTCACGATCGCGGTCGGTTGCACCGGAGGGAGACACCGCAGCGTCGCGTTGGCAGAAGCAATTGGCGAACATCTGTTGGACTCAGGTGTCGAAACGACCGTCCATCACCGAGACGTCGCACTCTGATGCGTCCGATCGAGACTGAGCCGGCGACACTTCTCCAGGAGCTCGAGATAGCGTTCGAGGGGCCGAGAGTCGTCGCCATCGGCGGGGGACAGGGCCTTTCGTGCGTTCTCCGGGCAGCCCTGACCTTCTCGGGGCGAGTGGACGCGATCGTCACGGTTGCGGACGACGGCGGATCCAGCGGAAGACTCGCACCTCACCTCGATATCCCCCCTCCTGGGGATATTCGAAAGTGTCTTCTGGCACTCACCTCGGAGAACTCCACCTGGAAGCGGCTGTTTGAATACCGATTCAGGGGGGCTGACGTTGCCGGACACTCGCTAGGGAACCTGATTCTTGCGGGTCTCGCGGACGTCGAGGGTTCGTTCGAGAAGGCCCTGATCAGGGCAGAGCGACTGCTCGGCGCCCGTGGGTCGGTGATCCCCGCAAGTGGGGAACACCTCGAACTGGAGATCGAATCGCAGGGTGAGATCGTCAGGGGGCAGGTTGCGGTGTCCCTTCACCGTGGACGTGTCGATGCGATCCGGGTGCGTCCCGCATCTGCAGCAGCGACTCCACGTGCGATCGAGGCTATCGAGATTGCGGACGTGATCATTCTTGGCCCCGGGAGTCTCATGACCTCGACGATCGCCGCCATGCGCGTCCCGGGGATCACTGAGGCGATCATCCGGAGTCCATCGCACCTCGTGTACGTCGGCAACCTCGTGACCCAGGATGGTGAGACGCTCAACATGGACGGAATCGATCACGTGGATGCCCTGTTGCGCCTGACCGGAGTGCGCCCTCCGCGTACTATCGTCGCGAACAGCAGACAGATGGACGTTGCGTCACCGCTGGACAGAGTCAATTTCGACGAAGAGCTGGCCGCGACGTACGGTGCGGACCTTGTCTTGTCCGACCTCGTAGACGAGCGGAATCCAAGGCCGAGCCACGATCCCGGGAAGCTCGGCGAAGCACTCAAGAATATCACGCCATGACGATCAGGAGTTGTACATGAAGGTAGCGATCAACGGATTCGGGCGAATCGGACGGAACTTCTTTCGGGCAGCCAAGGGCGCCAACGTCGCAGACGAGCTGCGCAAGGCCGTCATGAGTATCGACGTTACCGACAAGGATTCGATCACTTCGGCATGGGGCGAGATCGCTGCAGCCCTCGGAGGTATCGACATCGTCGCGATCAACGACCTCGGCGACGTGCACGCGAATGCCAATCTCCTGAAGTACGACACCGTACACGGGAGGTACCCGGGAACCGTCGAAGTCGTGGGCGGCGACATGGTCGTCGATGGCGACACATTCAAGGTATTCGCCGAGCGCGATCCCGAGCAGCTCCCGTGGGGTGACCTCGGCGTCGACGTCGTGATCGAGTCGACGGGAGTGTTTCGCACACATGAGGCAGCTTCGAAACACCTCACTGCCGGTGCCAAGCACGTGATCGTGAGCGCTCCGATGAGCGACCCGGATGCATCCATCGTGCTCGGTGTCAACGACGGCGATCTTGATCCGGAACGGGACAAGATCATCTCGAATGCGTCATGCACGACCAACTGCGTCGCACCCATGGCGAAGGTGCTTGACGACGTGTTCGGTATCCAGGAGGGTGCGTTCACGACCATCCACGCATATACGAATGACCAGTCACTGTCTGATGTGATGCACTCGGACCCGCGACGTGCCAGGGCTGCAGCGCAGAACATCATCCCGGCATCAACCGGAGCAGCCTCCGCTGTCGGCAAAGTGCTACCGAACCTGAACGGCAAGCTCCTGGGGACGGCACTCCGCATCCCCGTCGTCGACGGATCCATCACGGATCTTGTCGTCAACGTTGCCAGGGAGACAAGTGTTGAAGAGGTCAACGCCGCTCTCAAGGCCGCTGCCGAAGGGCCACTCACCGGAATCATGCGATATACAGAGGATCCGATCGTGTCCTCCGACATCATCGGGGATCCCCACTCCTGCATCATCGACGGAGCAACCACGATGGTGTCCGGTTCCATGGTCAAGGTCTTCGGCTGGTACGACAACGAGTGGGGTTACTCGAGTCGACTCGTCGATCTGGTGCGCAAGCTTGGATAGGAACCTTCCAACGATCGACTCGCTTGAACTGTCGGAGCGCACCGTGCTGGTGCGCTCCGATCTCAATGTGCCGCTGGACGATGGAACGGTGGTCGACAGTTTCCGGATCGCGGCGAGTCTCCGAACCATTCAGGAGCTCGTGGGCAGTGCGAACCGAGTAGTCGTAGCGAGCCATCTCGGCCGTCCACAGGGTCACGACCCGTCTTTGTCGATGCGTCCTGTGCAAGAGGCACTTTCACAACTCGGGGGGTTCGAGACGGTGCTCGCCCCTGGGGTGATCGGTCCGGGTGTCGAGGACGTCGTCGAACTTGCTCCGTCCGGGGCGGTTGTGGTTCTCGAGAACACCCGTTTCGAGCCAGGCGAGACGACGAACGATTCCGTGGTCGCCGATGGGCTCGCCAAACTTGCCGATGTGTTCGTCGACGATGCGTTTGGCACAGCGCATCGTGCTCATGCGTCCAACGTGGGAGTGGCGGAACGTCTGCCATCCGCGGCCGGTCGCCTCCTCCAGGCCGAGATCGAGGCGTTCGACAGGCTGCTCACCGATGCTGAACGGCCGTATGTCGTCGTGATGGGTGGGGCCAAGATATCGGACAAACTCGGAGTGATCGAGAACCTCCTTCCGAAGGTCGATCTCATGATGATCGGTGGAGGGATGTGTTTCACGCTGCTTCTGGCCTCCGGATACGCAATTGGGAACTCGCTCGTGGACGAATCCATGTTGGAGACTGTTGCGGAACTTCTCGTATCAGAACACGGGGACAAGATCGTTCTCCCTACCGACATCGTCGCTGCGGATGCGTTCGCCGAGGATGCGAAGCACGAAACCGTGCCCGTATCGGGGATTCGCTCGGGGACGATCGGACTCGACATCGGAACGGAGACAGTGGCGAGGTTCTCCGGTGCGATCAGGGAGGCGGAGTCCGTGTTCTGGAACGGACCGATGGGTGTCTTCGAATGGGAAGCCTTCCGCGCCGGTACAGGGGGTATTGCCGATGCTGTTGCGTCATGTGACGGGTACACCGTCGTGGGCGGGGGAGACTCCGTGGCGGCGATCCGTCTACTTGGTCGCGAGAGTGACGTGTCCCATGTTTCAAGCGGCGGTGGAGCAGG
>CAZWMX010000050.1:6470-15462 GCA_964635205.1 uncultured Acidimicrobiaceae bacterium
CCATGCGCAAGAACCTGATCGCAGGGAACTGGAAGATGAATGCCAACCATCTGGAAGCGATCCAAATGGTGCAGAAGCTGAGCTATCGGCTCGATCTCGCGGATTACGAGCGGGTCGATGTTGTTGTGTGCCCACCATTCACAGCCCTTCGCTCGGCACAGACGGTGATCGAGACGGATCACCTCGCGATCAAGCTCGGAGCACAGAACGTCGACTGGCACGATCAGGGCGCGTTCACGGGCGAGATTTCACCCGGCATGCTGGCAAAGCTCAGCGTCAGCTATGTGATCGTCGGACACTCTGAGCGCCGTCAGCTTTTCGGCGAGACCGATGAAGTCGTCAATCTCAAGGCGAAGGCCGTCATCGCCGCGGACATGACACCGATCGTCTGTGTTGGCGAAACCGAGGACGAACGGGACGCCGGGGAGGCGGAGGCACGGGTCGGTTCACAGGTTCAGGCAGCGATCGTAGGGCTCGATCCGGAGACTGTTGCCTCCATCGTTGTCGCGTACGAGCCCATCTGGGCCATTGGTACGGGTAGGACGGCGAGCGCGGATGATGCTGGAGCGATGTGCTCGTTTGTCCGCGAACAGATCAGGAATTCCGTCGGTGCCGCGGCAGAATCGACGCGGGTGCTCTACGGCGGATCCGTGAATCCGGGCAACGTCTCTGGTCTCATGGCGAAGCAGGACATCGATGGTGGACTGGTCGGCGGCGCATCGCTCGATCCGGACATGTTCGCCTCGGTCATTCGATATTGGGTCTAACAGGCATCAGGTCTCAGGGAAGAATTCCGACGGTCGATGTAGTCTGTCTCCATGGGGACATATCGACTCGAATGTGAATTCGATATCACGCGCCGGATCAACTGGTCGGACGAGGAGCTCGGCGATCACATAGATTCCGTTTTCGACAGGCTCCATCAGTCTGACGTCATTCGATCAGTTGAGGCGGAAGCTGACCTCGATTCCGGTAGGGCGAAGGTGTCGATGACCGTTGCCACGTTCGATGATGACCCGCGTCATATCGCCTGTGCGGTTCTCGGCGTAGCAATCAGATCGAACGGCGGAGTACACGTTGGGCTGCTTCCTCTTGGAGAGGAAGGTGTAATGCGTGCCCTGCGAAACCAGTGGTCGGGTCTGCGAACTCCAACCTGGTTCATTCGCCAGTCCGACTTCGATGAAAGCCTGCCGGACACCTACGACGGTACGATGGGTTCATGACAGGCACCTCGACACTGGTACTGCTCCGTCACGGCGAGAGCCTGTGGAATCTCGAGAACATTTTCACAGGCTGGACCGATGTTGCCCTGTCCAGCAAAGGTGAGGACGAGGCACGCGAAGCGGGGCGCATGATGTCCGAGGCGGGTCTTGCATTTGATGTTCTCCACACCAGCCTTCTCGAGAGAGCGATCGCCACGGCGAACATCACACTTGCTGAGATGGACATGTCGTGGCTTCCGGTTCGGAGGCATTGGCGTCTCAACGAACGACACTACGGAGCGCTCCAGGGACTCAACAAGAAGGACACGGCGGACAAATACGGTCTCGACCAGGTCCATGTGTGGCGGCGGTCGTATGCAACACCTCCGCCCGCGCTCGAGCTGAGCGATGAGCGGCACCCCTCCCATGACCGTCGATACGCGTCCCTCGCGCCGGAGCAACTCCCGGCAACCGAATGTCTTGCCGACGTCGTCGACCGGATGCTCCCGTACTGGTACGACGGGATCGTCCCAGATCTGCGTGCAGGGAGAACGACGCTCGTCGTGGCACACGGGAACAGCCTCCGTGCGCTCCTGATGCACCTCGACGGCATCTCCACCGAGGCGATCCCCGAACTCAACATCCCCACGGGAATTCCACGCCACTACGAGCTTGACGATGACCTCGAGGTTGTCTCCACCCGATACCTTGGCGACGAGAAGGCGGTTGCGGCAGCAGCTGCCGCGGTAGCGAAGCAGGCGGGCTGACAGCTCGGCAACCGCTCGGCTGGCGCCTCGCTGTCGTAGTACGTACTACGTAATACGACCTCAGAACCCGGCAAACCCTCGAGGCGTCAGACTTCTTGTGACGATGCAGCTTCATGCAGTTGCGGTAGCGCACGTTGCTCGCCATACTTCCCAGTGGTTGGATCCGTATTGTGCTCGGGTTCACATGCGAGAAAGGGTTCGTACATTGCTCGATGGAATCGTTGCGGTTCTCCACCTTCTCGTATCGCTCGCCCTGATCTCCCTGATCCTGCTTCACGCGGGTAAGGGAGGCGGCATGTCCGACATGTTCGGTGGTGGTATGAGTAGTGGAAACGTAGGTGGCTCGACCGTGGTCGAGAAGAACCTGGATCGCCTCACGGTGATCCTGTCGGTCCTGTTCGTCGTTACCACGTTCTCATTGACGTGGATATTGGCGACCTGAGCCTCAGGCCCATGAGCGGTGCGCGGAACCAGCGCTAACTAGGAGGCAAAATTGAAACGATTGCTGCATAGCCGCAGAGTCGCGTTCATGGTGCTCCTCATCGCTTTCGCTCTTGTAGCGGCAGCGTGTTCGTCGGCCGAAGAGGGCGGCGCTGAGGAAACCACGACAACGACTGAAGCGGCTCCAGACACGACAACTACAACGAAAGCGCCTGCAACCACCACAACTACGGAGCCCAAGATTGAGCGTCCGTATGGTGGCGAGGCGATCGTCGCTGATGATCAGGAACCACCGACCCTGAACTCCTTTGCACCAGGTGGAGACAACTTTATTGTCTCGATCATCGGGCAATCGTACTGGGCCGGTGTCCAGGAAATCGACGGGTTCACACTCGAGCTCATCCCTGAGCTTGTGACACAACTCCCGACGACGGCAAACGGTGGTGTCATCATCAACGACGACGGCACCATGACCGTGAAGTACCAGATCCGTGACGACGCGGTGTGGGAAGACGGGACCCCGATCTCGGGTAACGACTTCAAGCTGACCTACGACATCATCATGAACCCGGACCTTCCGATCAGCAAGACAACCTATGAGGACATCGATCCTGATTCGATCGTTGTCGGAGACAAGACCTTCGAATACACCTTTACAGCACCAACCGTGCTGTACGAGTTGATCTTCGGTCTCATTCTCCCGGCACACCAGATCAATCCCGAAACCTTCATCGAGGACTGGAACGAGACGATGTGGCTATCGGCTGGTCCGTTCGTCTTCGACGAGTGGGCACAGGGTGAGTTCGTCAGGGTCGTCAGGAACGACAATTACTGGAAGACCGACGCCGAGACCGGTCAGCAACTGCCGTATCTCGACAGTGTCACCTTCAAGTTCATCCCTGAGACTGAGGCGATCATCACGGCCTTCAAGGCTCGTGAGATCGACATCATTCAGCCTCCGCCAAGCTCGGAGACCATCGAAACCCTCCAGGCTCTCGAGCCAGAAGGTGCTCGTGTTGAAGTTCTCTCCGGTCCGGTATGGGAGCACTTGAACTGGCAGTTCGGCCAGAAGCGCCTTGAGCGGAACCCGAACTCGTGTAACGAAAACATCAATATGCGTAAGGCTGTTGCCTACACGATCAACAAGAAAGTCCTCACGGATGAGATCCTTGCTGGTCAGGTCGAGCCTCTCGACTCCTATGTTGATCCGTTCGCGCCAACGGTCTCTCAGCAGGCATGGTCGCAGTACAAGCCAGACGTAGCGGCTGCCGTTGAGGCATACGCTCTTGCGGTCGAAGAGACCGGGGTCGAGTGCTCTGTCGTCTTCTCCACAACGTCGAACAACGACGCTCGCGTGAAGATGTCTGAGCTGTTCGTCGGCATGTTCGAAACAACCGGCATTCCGTACGAGAATGACCTGCAGGACTCGTCTGTGTTCTTCGGTGAGTGGCTTGACGCCGGCACCTGGGACCTTGGTGAGTGGGCATGGGTCGGATCACCTGGCCTTTCAGGCCTAGTGGGCATCCACGATGTCTTCGATCCAGAAGGTCCGCCACCGATTGGTCAAAACTACTACCGTTGGGGCACGTCCGAGCTCGACGCCTCCGAGTACGAAGATGACAACGCCATCTACGCAGACTCGAACGAGTCAAGCGTCCAAGATGCCGCTTCCGCTCGGTTCGCCGTGGTACGCGACGAGATGAACGCGACGGTGGATCCAGCAGAGCTGCTTGCGCTCATCCAAGAGGCTGAGCAGATTCTCGCTGACAACCTGGTGATCTTCCCGCTCTACGCCCGTCTTGTGACGGCCGCAGTGTGGGCGGACGAGATCGGTGGCTTCAAGCACAACCCGACCCAGGCCAGCCACACGTGGAACATTGAGAACTGGTGGAGGGTCGACCTCGAGGGTTAGTCCAAGCCATTTCAGAGTTCCTGTGAAACAAGCGAGGAGGGAGCCCGGAAGGGCTCCCTCCTCTTCGCCAGTTTTCAGTTTTCAGTTCACAGTTCAAAGACCGTGTCATCTGTGAACGGTGAAGGGTGAACTTGGTCCATCCAGATTCCCATTCATGTCGTCTGCGCTGAGTGGGGAGTCGGTTGTATAGTTGTACCGCTCACAGGTCGGAGGCACCCACTTGCTCGCATACATCACCCGCAGACTTGTGTATGGACTGGTCACGCTCCTCGCCCTGAGCGTCATCGTGTTCTCGCTGCTGCAGATGACTGGTGGTGGTCCGCTCGACCGGTTGAAGCTCAATCCACGAATGGGTCCGTACATCCAGACGCTGACCGAGTTGTGGGGCCTCGACCAGCCGGCCTGGAGGCAGTACCTGACGTGGCTCAAGAACTACACCACGATCCAGGAGTTCAGTTTCCAGAACGTCCTGCCGGTGCTTGCGGTCGTCACTGCAATCGGTGCAACGGTCGTTCTCATCAAGTTCATTCAGAGGCGGTGGAGGGGCTTGGCCATCGTCGGTATCTGGGCGACTGCACTGTACATCGCGATCTCAAATACGACGATCAAGTTCAATTGGGGTACATCGTTCTCCGGCAGCGGTGACGTCTGGGATCTCGTCTGGTCGAGGGCGGGGGCAACTTTCCGGCTGGGATTCGCCGCGCTGTTCTTGGCGCTGATCATCGGTGTGCCCCTCGGGATCTACCAGGCTGTGAGGCAGTATTCCTTTTTCGACCAACTCGGAACGATCGGTGCCTTCGTTGCGTTCTCGACACCGATTTTCGTCATCGGTATCGGCCTTCAGATCGTACTCGCTCTTTATCTCGAGAAGTGGACCGGCGTGAAGCTGTTCTACGTAACAGGAATGAACGATCCCAGCTATTCGACCATGTCTGCGATGGGAAAATTCGTGGACACGCTGCAGCACCTGATGCTACCTGCGGTGTCGATCGCCCTCATTTCGCTCGCCGGCTATGCCCGGTTCCAGCGGTCGTCGATGCTCGACGTCTTGCACAGCGACTATCTCCGGACCGCAAAAGCAAAGGGCCTCCCTCGCCGCAAGGTGATCGTCAAGCACGCACTCCGGAACGCGATGATCCCCATCGTCACTCTCGTGTCCTTGGACCTTGCGTTCATGATCGGTGGAGCGATCATCACAGAGTCCATTTTCGGATGGCCGGGTATCGGCCGTCTATACATCAAGGCGATCACAGAGATCGACTATCCCGTTGTGATGGCGGTCGTGATGGTTATCGGATTGGGTCTCATCATCATGAACATCGTGGCAGACATCCTCTACGGAGTACTCGACCCGAGGGTTCGGTATGACTGATCCCAATCGGGACACAACTGAGAAGCCAACTGAATCGGCCGAGGCTCTCGGACTCGCAATCGAGCCGGTAACACAGTGGGATTTGTTCTCCTCACGGCTCCGCAGGCACAAGCTGGCGATGATCTCGACGGTGTTCCTGATGTTCCTGGTGGCGATCGTGTTGGTGGCTCCGGCGATGCAGAGTGCAGGGTGGATCGACGATCCCACGAAGGGCTTGATCGATAGCAACGGCCGCATCCTGCGAAACATTCCACCGCGCTCTGCCAGTGACAACGTGTTCTACCTCGACGTCGTCGGTACACAGGAAGTGACGTTCGAGGCTTCACCAACGGCACTAACACTCGGTTCCGATGACCTTGGCCGTAGCGTGTTGTCTCGCATCATCTATGGAGGTCGCGCTTCGCTCATCGTTGGCCTCGTGACGGGGTTTCTGGTTGCCTCACTGGGCACCTTCGTTGGTTCACTGTCCGGGTTCTACCCGGGTGGCATTGACCAGTCAATGATGCGCTTCACAGACCTTGTGCTTGGCTTACCCCTGTTGCCTGTTGCTATCGTGGTGGGTCGCATCCTGCCCGAAGTGGAGTTCCTGCCCCAGTTCATCCGGCAGGGTCCATTCGGCATAGCGATGCTGATCGGTTTTCTTGCCTGGGGGGGGCTGGCGCGTATCGTTCGAGCCGAGTTCCTCTCGTTGCGCGAGAAGGAATTCGTCGAAGCTGCCAGGGCCGCTGGGGCAGGTGACAATCGCATCGTGTTCCGCCACATTCTTCCGAACGCGATGAGTCCGATCATCGTCCAGACGACGCTCATCATCGGTGCAGCGATCATCATCGAAGCGGCGCTCTCCTTTCTCGGGTTCGGAGTGAAACCTCCGACGCCTACGTGGGGCGCCATGGTCGCCCAGGGCGGACGTCAGGCCGTACGTGGGTTCTGGTGGGAGATGGTGTTCTCCGGCGCGGCGTTGGTGAGTACGGTTCTTGCGATCAACTTCCTGGGAGACGGTCTGCGCGATGCTCTTGACCCGACTCAGACGATCGAGCGAAAGTAGGCGTTCGTGACTGAACCACTTCTCAGGGTTGACAACCTTCGCACGTACTTCTCCACAGAAGAAGGTGTGGTGAGGGCTGTCGACGGGATCTCCTTCGACCTGGCGCCCGGTGAACGTCGCGGTGTCGTGGGTGAATCCGGATCGGGGAAATCGGTGATGGCCATGTCGATCATGCGTCTCATTGAGCCACCCGCAGGCGAGATCGTCACCGGTACGATCGAGTTCCAGGGCGAGAACCTCCTCGAGCTTGGCGAGGATGAGATGCAGGCCGTCCGCGGTGGCAAGATCGCGATGATCTTCCAGGACCCGATGACTGCATTGAATCCCGTGTACACGATCGGGGACCAGCTCGTCGAGACGATCGTGCTGCATCAACACGTCTCGACCACCGAAGCGCGCGAGATCGCGATCAAGGCACTCGAGGACGTCCAGATCCCGAACGCAGAGGGCAAGCTGACCGACTACCCGCACCAGTTCTCGGGCGGCATGCGCCAGCGCGTCATGATCGCCATGGGTCTCTCGTGTGACCCCGACCTTCTGATAGCAGACGAACCGACGACCGCGCTGGATGTGACCACGCAGGCACAGATCATGGATCTCATGTTGAAACTCGCAGCGGATCGCGACACTGCGGTGCTGTTGATCACGCACGACCTTGGAGTCGTTGCAGGGTTCTGCGACACGGTCCAGGTGATGTACGCCGGGGGAATCGTCGAGTACGGAACCGCCGACGAGATATTCCATAACCCTCAGCATCCATACACGTGGGGACTTCTCGGCTCCATGGCACGTCTCGACGAGGAGCAGAAACGGAGGTTGCATTCAATTGCGGGTGCTCCGCCTTCGGTGATCGACCTGCCCATTGGTTGTCGTTTCCGGCCTCGATGCGAATTCGCCATCGACAAGTGCGGGAAGGTCCTCCCGATACTGCAACCGGGGAAGAGCGAGACGCAGCTGGTTGCGTGCCACCGTGCTGCGGAGCTCGACCTCAAGACGATAGCGATCTCTTCCGGTCAGTCCGAGGAGGTGGCTTCGTGAGCGAGACCATTACAGAACCGGTGGAGACTTCTCCCGAGGATGCATCCCAGCTGCCTGATGATGTCATCATGCGGGTCAATCATCTCGTCAAGGAGTTTCCGATCAAGCGCGGTGTGTTTTTCAAGAAACAGGTCGGCGCGGTCTACGCGGTATCGGACATCTCCTTCGAGGTCAAGAGGGGTGAGACGCTCGGACTCGTAGGCGAATCCGGATGTGGGAAGTCCACGACTGCCCGTTCTGTCATGCGCCTGCTCGAGCCGACCTCGGGCGATGTGTGGTTCCGATCGGAACAACTCGGTGGCAAGATCATCAACGTTGCCACCGCGGGCAAGTCTGAGCTTCGGGCGATCAGAAAGGACATCCAGATCGTCTTCCAGGATCCGTATGCATCGCTGAACCCGAGAATGACCGTTGCCTCGATCATCGCAGAGCCACTGATCGTGCACGGAGAGGGATCGAAGGAAGAGCGTCTCGAAGAGGTCAAGCGACTTCTCAGGGTCGTCGGACTACAGCCGGAGCACGCAAACCGATACCCACACGAGTTCTCAGGCGGGCAGCGGCAGCGCATCGGGGTTGCGAGAGCGCTTGCCCTGAAGCCGTCGTTCATCGTTCTCGATGAGCCCGTGTCGGCCCTAGACGTGTCGATCCAGGCCCAGGTGCTGAACCTCCTTGACGACCTTCAGGATGAGTTCGGACTGACGTACCTCTTCATCGCTCACGACCTCTCTGTGGTTCGCCACATTTCGGATCGAGTCGCCGTCATGTACCTGGGTCGAATGGCCGAGCTCGCCGACCGTGACACGCTCTATGACAGGCCGATGCATCCGTATACACATGCGTTGCTGTCGGCGGTTCCCATCCCCGATCCCGCGATCGAGGTCGGCCGTGAACGGATCCTGCTCGAAGGTGATATCCCGCACCCGTCGAACCCCCCTTCAGGGTGTCGGTTCAACACTCGGTGTCCCATTGCGGTTACCGGCACTTGTGACGTCGATGAGCCGGCATTCGTTGAGCTCGAGCCGAACCATTGGGTCGCTTGTCACTTCCCTGAGATCAAGAAGGTCGTCTGACCGTATTGGCCTCTGGCCGTATCTGTCGAGCCGTCGGTATACTCCCGGCTCCCACCACGTCGGAGTGGCGGAATTGGTAGACGCGCTAGGTTGAGGGCCTAGTCCGGTTAATCCGGGTGGAAGTTCGAGTCTTCTCTCCGACACC
>CAZWMX010000051.1:0-6571 GCA_964635205.1 uncultured Acidimicrobiaceae bacterium
AGACCGTTCATCGTCAGGAGCAGGGCACGTTGGAGCTTGGGATCCGATTCCTCGAGGTCTCTCGAGCGGCGGAGCAGGGACACCTGCAGATAGCTGATCGGGTCCAGGTACCGGTCCCGAACCTCGAGGGTCCGTTTCAGGGAAGGATTCCTGTCAACGAGGCCGGACTTGGTGATGACCGTGACGGCTCTCACGGTTCTGTCGTGTTCTTCTCTGATGATCTCGAACACATGGGCGTGATCGGGATGTGAGAGCGCCGCGTATCGAGCTGCGATGGTGAGATCTGTTTTTGCAAGGGTCATTTCGACATTGGACAAGAAGGTACGGAAGAACGACCATCTGGCGTGCATGTTGGCGAGTGCGTCGTGCCCGAACTGCTCGGCTGCAGCCTCGAGCCCCGTCCCGACACCGAACCAGCCAGGAACGATCTGACGCGACTGTGTCCATCCGAACACCCACGGGATCGCACGCAAGCCGTCGATGGAGACATCCCCCGATCCGGGCCGACGCGCCGGCCTCGACCCGATGTTCATGTTGCCGAGTTCCTCGACCGGGGTGGTGGCGAGGTAGTAGGGGACAAGGTCGTCCGAGTCGATCAGGTTCCGGTATGCGTCGTAGGCAGCATCGGACACGGCAGTCATCGTCTCGTCCCATCCGGCGAGCACATCTGCAGGCTGGCGAGAGGTTCGATGTAACAGTGACGCCTGCAGCGTTGCCGCCACCGTGGTTTCGAGGTTTCGACGGGCAAGAGATGGCAGCGCGTACTTGTCCGAGATCACCTCGCCCTGTTCGGTGATCTTGATCCGCCCATCGATGGTGCCCCACGGTTGTGCGAGGATCGCGGCCTCCGTCGGCCCGCCACCACGGCCGACGGTTCCACCCCTACCGTGGAAGAGCCGCAGCTCGACACCGTGTCCATGTGCAACGTCGCGCAGATCTCGCGATGCGCTGTAGATCTCCCACTGACTCGTTGCGATGCCGGCTTGTTTGTTGGAATCCGAGTAGCCGAGCATGACCTCCTGGAGATCGCCTCGAAGTTGCAGGTGTTGCCGGTATGGACTGATGCTGAGAAGCTCGTCGAGCAGAAGACCTGCACGACGCACCTCCGCGATGGTTTCGAAGAGCGGAACGAACCCGATCCTCGCGACACCTGCATGGGTGTCGATGAGTCCGCTCTCGCGGGCGACGACCATGGCAGCGAGGATGTCTGATGACCCGCGTGTCTCTGACACGATGTAGGACTCGATCACGTGCTCGCCGTACAGGTCCTGTGCGTTTTTGATGACGCGCATCGTTGCCTGTGTCGCGCCCGGGACACCGTCGAGAGTTGTCGCGGTCGTGGCGAGGGGCCGGTGACCCTCGAGCTCTGTCGTGAGCGCCTCGAGACGATCCGATGCACTGAGGCTGCTGTACTCCAGATCAGCCATCCGGTAGAGCTCGGCGACGGTTTCGTGGTGTTTCGATGCGTGTTCGCGCACATCCATGACCGCGAGATGGAATCCGAACGCCGCTGCGACGTGAATGAGACGAGACACGGCTCCGTGTGCGAGGACCATTCCACGGTTCTGTGCAAGTGAATCTCTGACAAGGACGAGCTCTGCGATCAGTTCTCTCTCTGATCCGTAGCCCGCATCAGAGTCGAGGTCGCCCTTGCTCTCGATGCGGGCCAGTGTGTTGAGCAGCCGCTGATGGACGAAGGCCAGCTTTTGTCTGTAGGGCTCGCCTGCGGAGAGCCTTGTGAAGCGCGAGTGCACGTCTGGGAATCGAGCGGCGTCTGCAACCAGAGATGTTGCGAGTTCGGTGCTGATCGCAACAATGCGGTCGGATGTGGACAGCTCGGCAGCAAGATCCTCGACCATGGAAATGAGGCGACGCACCGCATGGATGTGTTGTGCCTTGATGACTTCGAGGGTGATATCTGGTGTCACATTCGGGTTGCCGTCCCTGTCACCACCCACCCAGGTGCCGAACCGGAGGGGCTTCATCTCCGGGCTCAACTCGATGTCGAGTCGTGCGAGTTGGTGGTCGAGCTCGGCGTATACCTGTGGCGCAGCGGACGCGAAGAGCTCATCGAAGAAGTGGATGACCGACCGCGCTTCGTCGATGGGCGTCGGGCGCTCGACTCTGAGTTCATCGGTTTGCCACATGGCATCGATCAGCTCCGCGATGCGTCGTTCGGTGCGATCGCGGTCCGCGGGAGTTGCCCCGACCCTTCTCCTTGCACGGAGCAGCGCAGCGATCTCGACGGTTTTCGACTGGACGGACCTCCTGACCGCTTCGGTCGGGTGTGCGGTGAACACCGGGCGTACCTCGAGCCTTTGAACCACGTCTCGGATCGTGGCCGTGTCGACGTCGAACTCGAGCACCATGTCCACGGTGTGTTGCAGGTTTGCGTCGTCCGTGGCCTGGTCGTAGCGATGTTCCTGCTCCGCGATGTTCGCAAGAGCGAAGTACGTCGAGAACGCGCGTACGAGTTGGATCGCGCCGTCGAGGTCGATGTCGTCGAGGAGCTGTGTCAGCTCGTCCACAGCCTCCTGCGCCTCGGCAGGAATGGAGACCGCGCGGGCACGCTTCGTCAGCTCGCGCACCTCTTCGACCACATCGAGGAGCGGTTGGCCGTGCTGACGGACGAGGGTCTCTCCAAGGAGATTCCCGAGGAGACGGATGTCTCCTCTGAGTGTTGCGTCGAAGGTTTCTGGTTCCATGGGTACCGGCGGCAGGCTACAGGGCGTATGGCTGAGTGAAATCGAGAAGACGAGCGACACACCCAGACACCACTTCAGCGACGGACCACTAGGTTTCACACATGTCATTCATCTTCGAGGCGCTGGCCGACGGGTTCAGGTACCTGGCTGAATTCGGGCCCGACCTTCGAGCGATCGTCGTGCTCACGCTCGCGGTGTCTCTCTCTGCGACCGTGATTGGTGCAGGAATCGGCATACCGATCGGGGTGTGGCTTGCCCAGGCACGGTTTCGGGGGCGTTGGATGTTCGTCACGGGTGTGAACGTGGGAATGGGACTTCCCCCTGTCCTTGCAGGGCTCTTCGTGCTTCTCTTGTTATGGGGAGACGGACCACTCGGTGCACTCGACCTCCTGTTCACCCCGGCTGCGATGGTGGCGGTCCAGAGCATCCTGGCCCTTCCCATCGCGGTTGGAGTCACACTTGGCGCCGTCTCCGGGCTCGCACCGGCCGCAACCGAGCAGCTTCGTGCACTCAGGCTGCCCTTCACAGGAAGATTCCGGATCCTTGTGGGTGAGGCACGGGTTGGTGTGCTCGCTGCAGTTGCCGCCGCCTTCGGGCGTGTGATCGCTGAGGTCGGTGCGGTCCTCATCGTTGGTGGCAATATCGCAGGCGAAACAAGAGTGCTGACCACCGCGATCGTTCAGGAAACCCGTCAAGCGAGGTTCGGAGCGGCGATCGCCCTCGGGATCGTGCTGCTGATCCTCTCGACGATCGTCAACGGTGGGCTCACATGGCTCCAGACACAGGGGAACGGTGATGCCTGAAGGCTTCGTGTTCACTTCGCTGATGTTCCCGAAGGATGGTTCCGTTCTCGACGGACTCGACATGTCGGTCGGTGACGCAGAGTCTGTCGCGTTGTTCGGACCGAACGGAGGAGGCAAGTCGTCTGTCATGCGTGTGATCGCAGGGACGGCGCCACGCACCGAGCCCCTCGCGGAGATCGCCTATCTCCCACAGACGCCGTACATGTTCCGAGGAACCGTCATATTGAACCTCGAACTTGGGCTCGACTCCGACGAATCGGACCACGCGCGGCAGCTCGCCGCGGAACTTGGTGTGGACCAGCTTCTCGGGAAGGCTTCTGACGAGGTCTCCGTGGGAGAGGCACAGAGAATCTGTCTTGCGCGCACGCTCGCATCCAAGGTACCGCTCGTGTTGCTCGATGAGCCGCTTGCGCCCATAAACGCCGCGAGTCGGGCAGAGATCAGTGGCATCATCAAGGCTGCAACGAAGGATCGTGGCCTGCTGTGGGCGACACACAGCCTCGAGGCCGTCAGGGCGCTCGCCGACCGGTTGATCGTCCTCGACGGAGGTGTTGTGCTCCAGGAGGGCCCTGTCGAGCGTGTGCTCGCCGATCCGGCGAGTGCGCAGATTGCGGCGATCATCGGGGCTGCGTGATGCGTCGAAAGTGGATCGCCGTCCTGGTGCTGGTGATCCTGGTCTCCGCAGCGTGCAGCTCGCCGACACGGTCCCGTGTTGTGGTCGCAGCTGGCACAACTCTCGTCGATTCGGGGTTCATGGCCCATCTCGTTGCTACCTACGAAGAAAACGATCCGGAAACGGAGTTGTCTGTGATCGGTCTTTCGTCTGCCGAGGCCATCGCTCTCGCCGGGGCAGGGAACGCCGACGTCATCATCACGCACAACCGTGAGGCTCTCGACGTGTATCTCTCGGAGCACCCGGAGTCGATGCGCAGAGACGTGTTCTCGAGCACCTTCTTCCTTGTCGCGGACCCGGTGATCGAACTCGATGTCGCGTCGCTTGAAGATGCCCTCAGGGTCGTTGCAGAGCGCGGGTACTCCTTCGTGAGCAGGGATGACGGCTCAGGTACCAACGCGGCCGAGCTTGCGGCGTGGCAGGTGATCGGGGTCGACCCCTCACTCGAGGGGTGGTACATCCGGACGGGAACGGGTATGGGATCAACCCTGCAGGTGACCGACCAACGCCGGTCGATCACGCTCACGGAACAGGGTGCCTTTCTCGCCTCCGCATCGGTGTTCTCTCTCGAACCGGTTTCGAACACCGTCACCGCCAATCCGTACGATGTCACATTGATCGATCCGTCATCGAACGGCGCAGCAGCATCGTTCGTCGAGTGGCTCGTCTCGCCCGACGGTGCTCTGGCCATCGAGAGGGCGAACAACGATCTCTTCGATATGCAGGTGTATGTCGTGCCGTGAGAGAGCGCGTTTCCACAGGCATCCACGGCGATACCATGAAGTCTCGCCACACGGTTGAGGAGCTGGAATGGGCCGTTCGAGAGTTGTTGTCGCAGAAGCGATAGCCGACGCAGGTATTGATTGCCTCGCAGCGTCCTACGAAGTGGTCGATGCGGTCGGAAAGCCGCGAGAGGAGCTCATGGATCTCGTGGCAGACGCAGCCGCGATCATCGTGAGATCGGCAACGCAGGTCGACCGCGAGTTGATCGAAGCTGCCCCGAAGCTGACGGTTGTTGGCAGGGCAGGCATCGGGGTCGACAACATCGACCTCGAAGCGGCCACCGAGCACGGCGTGATGGTGGTCAACGCTCCGAACGCGAACACCATCTCCGCTGCCGAACACACGATGGCACTTCTTCTCGCCCAGGCGCGGAGGGTCCCCGAGGCCGATCAGAGCCTCAGGGAAGGTCGATGGGATAGAAAGAAATTCAGCGGCATAGAGCTACACGGCAAGACCCTTGGTGTGCTCGGTCTCGGGAAGATCGGAACACTTGTCGCGCAACGCGCCTCGTCCTTCGGAATGCGGATCGTGGCCTACGACCCATATGTGTCGATCGAACGTGCGAAACGGCTCGGGGTCGAGATGCTGACACTCGATGAGGTGTTCGCAGTTGCCGACATGCTCACGATCCACCTGCCGAGGACGTCTGAAACCGAGAACCTGATCAACGCGGCATCGATCGCGAAGATGAGGGATGGTGTTCGGATCGTCAATGTTGCGCGCGGAGGCATTGTCAGCGAGGAAGATCTCGCCGAAGCGGTCCGCAGCGGCAAGGTCGGGGGTGCCGCTGTTGATGTGTTCGATACCGAGCCCACCACGGAGAGCCCCCTGTTCGATGTCCCGCAGATCACCGTCACGCCGCACCTGGGAGCCAGCACGATCGAGGCACAGGACAAGGCAGGGATAGCGGTTGCCAAATCGGTCGCCGACGCACTTGCAGGTGAGCTTGTGCTGAGCGCAGTGAACCTCGACCTCGGCTCGAACGTTTCGTTGGCCGGCCGGCCCTTCATCAAGTTGGCCGAGCAGTTGGGCACACTCTTCTCGGTTTTCTCGAAGGGACTTCCCGGACAACTGACCGTGATCACGAAGGGCAAGCTCGCCGATGAACCCGTGAAACCTTTTGCACTTGCAGTCCTCAAGGGAGCCCTCGGTGCAACCAGTGACGTTCCTGTGTCGTACGTGAACGCACCCCTGATGGCAATGGAACGTGGAGTGTCCGTGATCGAGGAATGCCAGAAAGAGGTCACCGACTACCAGTCGACCATCCGAGTGTCCGGGATCGTCGATGGCCGACGAAGGACGGTCGCGGGCACATACATGGAGCGTAAGGGAGCCGTGTTGATCGGCGTGGATGGCTACGCCATCGAAGTCCCGCTCACGGACCACCTCCTCCTCGTGCGCAACGAGGATCAACCGGGTTGTATCGGTCGGGTAGGGACGTACCTCGGGGACCTCGGGTGCAACATCGCCGACATGGTTGTTGGTCGTGCCCCCGACGGCACTGCAGCGATGATGGGTATCGCCCTCGATCAATCGATGTCCCAGGAGGAAGCAGCCGGTCTACTCGAGCTGGAGGGAATCGCAGCTGCCAGGTTCGTGGACCTGTC
>CAZWMX010000051.1:6671-12573 GCA_964635205.1 uncultured Acidimicrobiaceae bacterium
GCCAGAGCGACGGAAGTGACCAATGAAGCCGCCCCGACAATCAGGATCAACTGCGCTACCGATCCCGCCGGTCGGAATGCCCAGTTGAACACTTCTTCGAGGGAGGTACGTTCGATCGGGATCTCGCCCGGGACGGAACCCGAAACCCACGAGGAGGCCCACCGCGGTAGCAGCGTTGCCACGGCAAGCACGGGTACCGAGATCGCAACCAGAACAGCGCCCAACCAGCGGTTCCGAGAACCCCGTCTGGCAGCCAGCACCAATGCGACCACGAGAGCGGCCAGCACAAGCGGGATCATCGCGATCAGCCGAGTCGCGGTCTGGAGCCGGTCCCTCGCTGTGAGGATCTCTTGAGCGTCCTCAGTGTCGGATTCACCTCCGATGGTGAGAAGCGCCACTTCGTCGGGTACCTCGTCGAGCATGTCGATCAGCGCGGACTCCGGTGACGGGCACCCGAAACCATTGCAACCCATGGCCTCGGAGATCAGCGAAAGAGTCTGATCGTCGGCTGCCAGGGATTCCTTCACCGGGGTGAGGTCGATCACCAGGTCTGGTAGCTCGGCGCCCGATGCACCAAGCCAGCGGTCGAGCTCGTCGGCGAGGAGGATGAGCTGCTCGTCGACCCAGTCCTGGGAGAGGCTTCGCCCGATTACCGGGCGAAGCTCGGCGGCACGCAGCGGCGAGTCCTCCTGTTCGGTCAGACCGTCGGAGAGCTGATCGACCAGTGCCGCCTGGACCGCGCTCGTCAACCCGGCAGCGATCGCCTCATCGGCAAGTTGCGAGGGGCTGGTGACTCGCGGTGTGACGCTCCACAGGATCAAGGCAACCGGAGCCAGCACCACAAGCACGATGAGTAGGAACCATCGTGCCAATGCGGCCAACGCTCGTCCGACCCTCGAGAGACGCCTCGGTTCGTCGTGAGCATCGTGTGGGTCGAGACGGCGATCAGGATCGGGCCCGCCCCGTTCTGATGGACGCTCCAGAGTCCCGGTCGTGGCGCCTGTGCCCGGGGGCTTCAGGGTTTCGATCTCCATCGGTTTTCCCGTCGTTGGCCGAGCGGACCGCGCGCCCGATCGGCAGTCTCAACAACTACTTCGCTTCCATGTGTCTTTCGGCACGCCGCCGCCACGACTTGAACGAGGGATGCGATGCCACCGCAACCGTTGCTCGTTTTATGATGCGGTATGGACCTTCCGGACGCAACGTATCCCACGCGGGGATGGATCGTGCCTCTCTCGGCGACCGTGATGGTGGGATTCGGTGTGATCCTCTACGGGTTCTCCGTCTATGCCACCGATCAGGCGGCAGGCGCAGAATTCTCCAAAACCGTTCTCTCCCTCGCATACGGTGGCTCGGTATTCGTAGGGGGCCTCCTGGCTCGCCCTGTTGGGCGCCTTGCCGACAAACACGGGGTACGCGGCATCGTCGGAGCGGGTGCAGTTCTCGGATCCGTGGGCCTTGCCGCCTTCTCGATCTCAGACCAGACGTGGCAGGTTGTCGCTGCTTGGTGGCTGCTCATCGGACCTGCTCAGGCGATGATCTACTACGAACCGGCCTACGTGGCTATTCACCAGTGGTCCTCAGCAAGCGACCGTGCTCGCACCTTGGGAGCTGTCACGTTGATCGGCGGTCTGGCCGGCATTGTGTTCATCCCTTTGGCGGCGTGGCTGATTGCTCTCCTCGATTGGCGATCGGCCGTCCTGGTCCTGGCGCTTGTGCTCCTTGTGGTCGGTGGACTCACGGCCCTGTTTGCCCTGCCACGACGGCGCAGCGACGTCGTGACGCTGCCGGAGGTGAGTATCTCGATCTCCGGCCTCCTCAGGGACCGCAGATTCCTGCTGTACACGCTGGCGTTGATGCTCATACTGCTGGCCACCCAGGGCATCATCGCTCATCGCGTTGCTCGCTTCTCTGAAGTCGGGTTCTCGTTGACAACCGTCGCGCTGTGGGCGGCCGTCGCGTCGGCGATGAGCCTTCCGGGCCGCTGGATCGCACCCATCCTCGCTGAACGATTCGGAGCGACCCGAATCCAGGCAGGTGTCGCTCTCATCGTGACCTTCAGTATCACGTTGATGGTGGACGGCACAACGTCGTGGCAGATGATCGGTCACTTCTTCCTGTTCGGCCTGGCTTTCGGGGCGCTTCTGCCGCTGCGGGCCATGGTCATGAGTGATTGGTTCTCTGGACCTACGTACGGAACGATCATGGGTACCCAGTGGACGGCGGTCGTCCTCGTCGCCGCCACCGGCCCTGTTCTCGTAGGTGTCTTGCGCGACGCCACAGGTGGGTATCGATCTTCGATCGTGGTGCTCACGATGCTCTTCCTCCTTGCGGCCGCGGCGGTCCTGGCGAGCGGTCGGGTGGATCCCGGCTAGAACACGAGGGTTGCGAGCCATCCGGCGGCCAGCCCGTACAGGCCTGCAACCACGTCATCCATCGTGATTCCAACAGATCCCGGCAGCCGTTCAGCCTGTGGCACGCCCGGGAGAACCTTGAAGATGTCTGCAAGTCGTGCGACGAGGACAGCGATGAGCCATGGCCAGCCGGCAAGTCCGATGACGGCAACGAACGTGCCGGCCATCTCATCGATGACGATCCAACCCGGGTCTGCGTGATCGTCGGCGAAGGGCCTTGCCGACCACAGGGAGAGAACCAGGAAAACGGTGAACACCGCAACGTGCCACCACCATGGCCGTTCCCACCACAGGAGAGCAACACCCGCGGCGAGCACTGCCCCGAATGTGCCCGCTCCGTTGTCAGATCCCCAGAGTTTGGACGGGATGATCCCGACGCCGAAACCTGATGCGATGAAGCGGTGCATAGGCAGAACGTAGTACGAGGAAGCGCGGATAGGGGCTGTTTGGCGGGATGTCTACGGTTCACGGTTTACGGTCGGCAGGATTCTGTCTTCTGTAGTCTCATGCCTCAACCGACCATGAGGAGCATCCATGCGTCCCTACCAGCTGGGTGATTTCCGTATCCCCTCAGACGCCTATCTGCACCCTGATGGAGTGCGTGTCGCGTTCGTTGTCACCCAGATGGACCTCGAAGAGGACGAGTATGTCCGGCAACTCTGGCTCTGGGATGGTGAAGCCGCCGGGCAACTCACATCGGGCCGCGCGGATGGTTCACCACGATGGTCTCCTGACGGCGCGACGCTTGCGTTCCTGAGGAAGGGGCCCGGTGACCAAGACCGACCTCAGCTGGCGTTCCTGCCGATCGGTGGGGGAGAGGCAGAGGTTGTCACCGATTTCGACCTTGGAGTGAGCGGTCTCGAGTGGTCACCCGACGGAGCACAGCTCGCCCTCGTGGTTCCCGAGTACGTCGATGGTTTCGAGGACGAGGAAGAACGGAGCCGAGCACCGAGGAGGATCAAGGACCCCTCATTCCGATTCGACAACAAGGGATGGACGTACAACAAACGGTCTCACATCTGGACCTACGAGGTTGTGTCGGGCGAAACCGCTCAGATCACCGAGGGTGACTACGACGAGTTGGGACCACGATGGAGTCCCGACGGTGCAACGATCACATATCAGTCCGCCGCGCATGACGACCGCTGGACGCGACCGTTCAATCAGGTGTTCACCGTTCCGGCAGGCGGCGGCGACGCGAACGCTGTCACCGAGATGGGCAACTGGTCGTGGTCCGGGTACAACACCGAGGGTGTGCTCCATGTCATCGGGCACGAAACGGAGAAGTTCGATCTCCATCCAAGCCCTTTCCAGCGCTTCGAATCTGATGGATCGCTCTCTCAGTTGACGGATCTCGACCGCAACCTCATGCCGGGCCACCCGCCTGCTCCACTGACGGCACCGACGTTCGCTGACGACGGATCGGCAACGATGGTGCTCGAAGACCGCGGCACATACCGAGTGATCTCGGTGGCACCCGACGGCGCCGTTGGCGATGTTCTCGGCGGCAACAGAGTCATCACCGGCTGGTGTTCCTCACCGGATGGGGCAGCAGCGGTCTTCACAGCAACCTCGGCGGTTCAACCCGGTGAGGTGTACCTGTGGGATGGTGCGAGCGAGCGGCAGATCACACACCTCAATGAGCAGTTCATTGCCGAAGCGAACATGGTTTCTCCACAGGAGTTCACGTTTGACTCCGACGGTCACGAGATCCACGGATGGGTGTACCTGCCCGCTGGCGACGGATCGGTGCCGCTGCTCTTCAACATCCATGGTGGGCCGTTCACCCAGTACGGATGGGGCTTCTTCGATGAGTTCCAGGTGTACGTCGATGCCGGCTACGGCGTGGTTGCCATCAACCCCCGTGGATCATCAGGCTACGGTGTCGAGCACGGCGAAGCTCCGTGTGGGCGATGGTCGGATGAGATGCCTCCCGACCTGCTCGACCTCAAGAACGCACCGTACGAGGCGGCGAAACAGTTCCCCCGTCTCGACATCGACAACAAGGGCATCATGGGTGGCTCGTACGGAGGATTGGCAACCGCGATGGTCACGTCGATGGACACGTCATACGCATCGGCTGTTGCCGAGAGGGGTGTCTACAACTGGGTCTCGATGGCCGGTACCACCGACATCCCGTGGTTCATGCACCTCTATCTCCTCACCGACATGCCCGACGGTGTCGACGAGATCTGGTCGGCGAGCTCGCTCGCGAGAGCGCACAAGATCGAGACCCCGACCCTCGTGCTTCACTCGGAAGGCGACTATCGGTGTCCTGTGGAACAAGCTCAACAGCTCTTTGGGATCTTGTACCGAGGCGGCGTGGACACCGAACTGCTGTTGTTTCCCCCTGATGAAGGTCACGAATTGTCCCGCGCCGGTACTCCGAAGCACCGCGTAGAGCGCTTCGAAGCCATCCTCGAGTGGCATGACCGATATCTCAAGGCGTGAGGTCTCTCACTTGGACGTAACAATCGATCTTCTGGCAGACTGAGGACATGGAAGCAACCGAATACATCTGGATGGACGGAGAGCTTGTCCCGTGGGATGAAGCCCAGGTTCATGTCCTCACCCATGGTCTGCATTACGGCACAGGAGCCTTTGAGGGAATCCGTGCCTACGAGACGGAGAAGGGTGCAGCCATCTTCAGGCTCACCGACCACATGAAACGTCTTGCCCGATCTGCGAAGGCGATCGGCATCCCACTCGACTACAGCGTTGACGAGTTGGTGAAGGTTTCGAAGGAATTGCTGAGTGTGAACGGGCTCACGTCCGGCTACCTCAGACCGATCATCTTCTTCGGGACAGGCTCCATGGGCCTCAACCCGCAGGGCGCAAGGGTGCATGTGGTCATCGCCGCATGGGAGTGGGGTGCCTACCTGGGGGAGGAAGGTCTCCAGAACGGGATCCGTGTGGCGGTGTCGTCGTGGCGCAGGATCGGACACGATGCCTTCATGCCGAACGCGAAGGCCACGGGCGGATACATGAATTCGGTACTCGCCAAGACCGCAGCCGTTCGGGCTGGTTACGACGAGGCGATCCTGCTCAACGCCGAAGGGCATGTGGCTGAAGGATCAGGCGAGAACCTGTTCATGGTTCGCGACGGTGTCGTTTTCACACCACCCACCTCGGCTGGGGCGCTCGATGGCATCACGCAGGATTCGGTCCGCACTCTGCTCGGCGACGCCGGATACGACGTGCGAGAGGCCACAATTACCCGAACCGACCTGTACTACGCGGACGAACTGTTCTTCACGGGCACCGCTGCAGAGGTCACACCGGTCCGAGAAGTTGACGATCGGCCCGTCGGCACGGGTGAACCTGGTCCGGTGACCCGATTCGCCCAGAAGGCGTTCATGGATACTGTCAAGGGCAAGGACGAGCGGTACTCCGACTGGCTCGAATACGCCTGAACTTGGAAACAGCTTCTAGGGGAGCAGCATCGTGACTTATCGATTCATCACCGGTCAACGTCTGGCCTTCGATCC
>CAZWMX010000051.1:12673-15285 GCA_964635205.1 uncultured Acidimicrobiaceae bacterium
GGTGTCACCGCGAGACTCGACACGAACTTCATTTCTCCGGTTCCGATCGGTGTCACGGTGTATGGCGAAGCATGGATGTCGCGGGTCGACAAACACAAGATGTGGGCCGAGGGCACCATCGAATACGATGGCCGCGTTCTCGTTGAGGCGTCGGCGCTGTTCATAGAGATCGACTTCGAGCACTACCAGAAGGTCTTCGATTCGTTCACCGACGAACAGAAGGAACGGATCACCGCCTACCGTTCCGGTGACTACTACCCCTGATCGCGAGGCAGCATGAAGATCGTCCGCATCGACGCAGAAGCAGACGACATCACATACGGAACCGTTGAACCTGACGGCATCAGGCTCTATCACGGATCCCCGTTCTTTCACTGGGAGCGGTCCGAGACGGTGCTACCGATCACACAGGTGAAACTCCTCTCCCCCGTGATTCCGACGAAGATCATCGCGGTCGGCCGTAACTACGTCGATCATGCCGCCGAGATGGCGAGCGAGGTTCCGGACAGCCCTGCGATCTTCCTCAAGCCGCCGACAACCGTGATCGGTCCGATGGCGCCGATTCGGATTCCACAGGGTGTTGGTGAGGTGCATCACGAGGCAGAACTCGCCGTGGTGATGGGGAAGGTGACGCGTAACGTCGAGGCCGGGGACGTGCCAGATCACATACTCGGTTACACAGCGGCGAACGACGTCACAGCTCGCGCCCTCCAGCGCACCGACGTGCAGTGGACAAGGGCGAAGGGGTTCGATTCGTTCTGCCCGCTCGGCCCGGCTATCGATACAGAGTTCGATCCGACCGAGAGCAACAGCATCACCTGCACCGTGAACGGCGAATTGCGCCAGGAAGGTTCGGTCGCCGACGTTGTCTTCGGTGTTCCCGAGATCGTTGCCTTCGTCTCATCTGTCATGACGCTTCTCCCCAGCGATGTGATCCTCACGGGGACACCGGCGGGTGTCGGCCCGATCGAGGATGGCGACCGTGTCGAGGTCGAGATCGATGGGATCGGAGTCCTGATGAATCCGGTGGTTTCCGTATGACCGTCAGAGTCCGTTTCGCGCCGTCACCCACCGGATATCTCCATGTGGGTGCAGCGCGCACGGCGCTCTACAACTATCTGTTCGCTCACGCGAACGATGGAACGTTCATCCTCCGATCCGATGACACGGACTCGGCTCGGAGCACAGAGGAGTTCCACGAGGACATCCTCGAACACATGCGGTGGCTCGGGCTCGAGTGGGACGAGGGCATCGCCAAAGGTGGGGAGCACGGGTCGTATCGGCAGTCCGATCGGTACCCACGCTACCGCGAGGTCGCCCACGAGTTCATCGAGAACGGGTCGGCGTACTACTCGTTCGCAACGCCGCAGCAACTCGACGGATTCAAGCAGGCAGCCCGCGAGGCCGGCACCTCTCCGGCATATGACGGCAGCCTCGAGCCTTCGTACGCCGATATCGCCCAGCGAATCGCAGCGGGGGAGTCTGCGGTCATCAGATTCAGGGTGCCGAGACCCGGAGAGACCCGATTCGCCGACATCGTACGTGACGACATGGTGTTCGATCACAAACAAGTCGACGACTTCATCATCCTCAGATCAGACGGGACGCCGACCTATCACCTTGCGTCGACGGTCGACGATGTCGACTACGGCATCACCCATGTGATCCGTGGTGAGGATCTGCTCTCCTCGACGCCGAAGCACATCCTTGTGACCAAGGCCATGGATGCGGAGCTCGCTACCTATGCGCATCTTTCCTTGCTGATGGGGCCCGACGGCAAGAAGCTCTCCAAACGGCACGGTGACACCGCGATGAGCGCCTATCGCGAGGCAGGCTTCCTACCAGAGGCGATAGACAACTATCTTGCGCTGCTCGGATGGTCGATCGGCGAGGATGTCGAGGTTGCTTCGATCGATGAGATGATCGCCAAGTTCGACTTGGGCTCCGTCTCGAAGAATCCTGCGGTGTTCGACCCTCAGAAGCTCGAGTGGCTCAACGGTGTGTACATGAGGGACATGAGCGATGACGAGTTCGTGGCTCGCACTCTGTCGGGCGTCGAAGACGATCTGGGACGGACACTCTCAGACGCAGAACGCGTCAAGTTCCTCGAGATGGCACCCCTGGTCAAGGAACGCACGAAGCTCCTCCCCGATGTCGCCGACCAGGTGCGTTTCCTGTTCGCGGACATCGACGAGTACGACGAGAAGAGCTGGTCCAAGGTCATGGAAACACCGGAGGCCCCGGTTGCGCTTGATGCAGCCTCCTCGGTGCTGTCCGGCCTCGATCCATGGACAACCGAGTCGATCGAAGCTGCACTCCGCGGCATGCTCGAGGACACGGGCTTCAACGCCCGCAGGGGCTTCCAACCCATCCGTGTAGCGATCTCAGGTTCAACGGTCAGCCCACCCCTCTTCGAATCCCTCGAGGTCCTCGGCAAGCCCACAACCCTCACCCGCCTCCAATCCGCCCGAGCCCTCCTCCCCCCCCTCTAGCCGCAGACCCAGGGTTCCAGTTCACTGTTTCCGTTAGTTGTGGCCCACAGAACGCAACCCGTGGTGAACCCAGGGTTCTAAACCGCACTGAGTCCGGTTTAGGGCCCACAGAACGCAACC
>CAZWMX010000052.1:0-12405 GCA_964635205.1 uncultured Acidimicrobiaceae bacterium
ATTCGACACTCCTGGTGGCGGAATGGCGGAGCCGAGACCACAGCGAGTGGTGATGGATGGTCGTCGAGATGGCTGACATGTATTGCTCAGCGCTCTCCTAGGCAGGCTCGACCGCCTCGGCGTAGGTTCCCGTCACCTCGCCGGTCAGGCCGTCCACGGTGACGAGTGCTTGGTGCTCGGGTGCGGGCCCCGATTCGAATGCAAGAACCTGCCATACCGGGCTTGCTGTCAAACCGCTGAAGCCGAGGGTCGCGGAAGCGTGACCGACATCGAAGGGTGCAGCTGCCGAACCGATCCTGATCGCCTCCATGTCGGTGATCCGCATGTGTCGTCCGGCTATGAACTGGTAGACAGCTATTCCGAGGAGGGGTAGAACACCCGTGAGCCACATCAGGCTGATGCCGGTGCTGCCGACCAACCCAGCCGCGATCAACGCCGCAAGCAAGTAGATCAGCGCGGCGATTCGTCGGTTCGTCGTGTCGATGACCCGAATGGGAGTCAACTCACCTTCGCCAGACCCTGAGTCGTTGTCTGACGACGCGGAAGAGGGCTGTTCAGACATTCTCGGGAATGGCAGTTTCGTATGCGTCACGATCCACGGGGTCCTCTCCGCGGCCCCGGTGCCACCGATCCCACAGCACAAGCATCGAGGGCAGGACGAGGACGGCCGCTATCAAAGCAAGCAGAATCGTGTAAGCCAGCACGAACCCGAACTGGCGGAACGGAATCGTTGTCGAGATCATCAGGATTCCGAATCCCGCCATCGTCGTGAGAGCTGAGCCGGCGAGGGCGCCACCCGTGTGGATCAGCGTGTGCTCGATCGCCTCGTTCTCGTTCGGCTGCCCGCTTCTCTCTTCGAGATATCGATGGGTCACGTGGATCATGTACGGGATACCGATACCGATACCAAGCGCTGAGATCGTCGCGGTCACAGGCCCGAAGGGGATTCCGAAGGTTGCCATGAGGCCGAACACCCAAAGCACGACCATCGCAACGGGCAAGGTCGTCAGAAGACCGAGCATGGGTCTGCGTGACTCGAACCAGAAGTTGATCACCAGTAGGAGGAGAGCTGCACCGAGCGTCAAGACCAACGATGACACCTGCGAATCTCTCAGACTGTTGACCACGAGATTGGTGATGATGAAGTTGGATGTGGCAACTGCCCCGAGACTCGCCTTTCGTGCAGGATCGAAGGACTCGTTGAGGCCCACCGCGAGCTCTGAAGCGTCGCTCTCACCGGCTGTCGTATCGAAATTGAAGAGAGCCGATGTGTAGCCGTCGTCAGGAGCATCGAGCACTCCGGCCATTGAAGCTGGATCCTTTGCATATGCCGCGTCGTACAGGGGTGTCAGATCGGCTTCGGGTGGAACGGTGAGGGTCTGGCCGAAACCCACCTGCAAGGCAACCATTCCAAGCGCAGGATCGAAGCTCTCCGATGACGGATCGATCCACTGGGCGATCACCGACGTGAGCGAGCGACCGGTTGGGAACCTGGTACCCAGATCCGTAGGGACCGACTGGACATTCTCAACTTCGGCAGTCGCCACGTTGGATGCCAGAAGCGCATTCCATGATGTGCCCTTCGTGACGTCGCCGGTTACGAGGACCGAAGTGGACTCCGGAAAGTCGAATCGCTCGTTGAGGGTGATGGCCGTATCACGCAACGGCGACGTTGTCGGTACGAAGTCGAGGAAAGAGAACTCCGTCGACAAGCCCGTCATACCGTATGCTCCGAAACCTGTCACGACCAACGCAGCGATCACCGTGCCGACCGCGAATCTCCGAGGGAGCACTGCCGTGCGCCCGATGAGTGTCGGCAGTACACGCGAATCGCCTGCTTGGAAAACCTCTGTGTCCAGACGGTCATTCCGTTCTGCCCGTCGGTCCAGCAGTTGACGTACGGCCGGCACGAACGTGAGCATCAGAAGGAATGAAGCAGCGATCCCGACCGCAGCAAGCTCGCCGAATTCGGCAAGAGCGGGTAGATCGTTGGTCACGTTGGTGAGGAAACCCACCGCCGTTGTGAGAGTCGCCAGGACGAGCGCCACGCCGACCGTTCGAATCGCCATCGATACGGACCGATCGACAGAGCGGCCGGCCGCCAATTCCTGGCGGTATCTCGTGGTCATGTGGATCGAGTAGTCAACACCGAGTCCGATGAGGAGGATCGGCAGAATCTGCGCCATCTGGGACTGATCCTCGAAACGAAGGAATCCGTATCCGTTCATCCAGTTGATCGCAAAGCCGATCGTGAGAAACGTGACGAGCGTGTCGGCCGTTGTCCTGCGCAGCGTGCGGCTTCCGATGGTCCACAGAAGGAACGCCGCGGCGTACAGAAGCACGGCCGTGATCATCACAGAGCCGAGAGCCACCTCACCCCATGAGGCTGGGAATACATCCGGGAAGATGAGCGCGAGGCCGGGCACCACCGCAACACCGACGCCCGCCGTCATCAGCAGGACACCACCAATGAACAGCCGCCGGTCCCGCACCGATCCCGGTTTGACGAGAAAGATGATCGCGAGAACAAGAAGGATGATCAGACCGGCAGAGGCGAAGAGCCGAAGAATCTCCTCTTCGAAGTCGTCACCGGACGCGAAGATCAGCTCGACGCTGAATGGTTCGTTTGCGATCGATGAAGGCGTCGGGGCGGCGACAACAACGTCGGCGATCACTTGCGCGCGCCTCGCCGACTCATCGAAGTTGTCGCTCGATTCGTACGAGATGGCCGTGAGCCCGAGCTCAGCGGTGCCGGTCTGCGGGTCGGCGTCGTCCGAGAGCAGGGATGTCAGGAATGACTGAAACTCGGCGGGAACAGCATTCATCCCGATCGTGTAGAGCGCCTTCACCTCGGCGTCGGTCGCCGGCATCGGCGCACCGTTCTGTATTGCGATCTGGACCGGCATCAGGTACGACAGGATTGCGGGTGTCTGAGCCCGATCAACGAGAATCTCGCTCGCAGCCGACGCCCTGAGCGATTCCTCGAGGGCCAATGCCGATTCGAGTCCTGCGAGTGTCATGACATCACCGGTTGGGCTGCTCGTCAGCACCTGCATCCGAGACTCCGCGCCGAACGTCTCGACAATCTGAGATGCTGCCGCGAGCTCGGGTGCGTCGGGCGCAAACGCTTCATTCTGATCTTCCGACGGTACGTACCGGCCTGCGAAGCCACTGAGCGCGACCGTGATGACCAGTGTGACGATGATGACCACCCAAGGTGCCTTGTGGACCGCTGATGCGAGAGCGTTGACGAGCGTCTTCAATGTTTCCTCCGGGCAGGGGTGTAGGTGCAGCCTTCCGCTTGCGCAAGACTACAGAAGGACTGCGTCCAGGTTGTCGTCAGCGAGGTGGCGAAACAAGATCAGTGATCCGCTCTGTTGCCTCAGCCAACGCAACACCGCGCTCCTCGGAATCCTCGCCGCGCACCCTCATACCCACGGTACCGTGCTCGATGTCATCGTCCCCAACAACGAGCACGACAGGGTGCTTCTGGGTGATGGCCGTGCGGATCTTCTCACCGACAGTGTCGTCCGCCGTGTCGACCTCAACACGCACACCATGTTCAGCGAGTGCGTCGGCGACGGACTGTGCGTATTCGTTGTGACGGTCGGCAACCGGAACGACGGTTACCT
The DNA here is from genome assembly GCA_964635205.1 of uncultured Acidimicrobiaceae bacterium. Classification (GTDB taxonomy): domain Bacteria; phylum Actinomycetota; class Acidimicrobiia; order Spongiisociales; family UBA5794; genus B3-G11. The sequence goes on from CAZWMX010000052.1 coordinate 3,633, forward strand.
GCACAGGTGATAACCAGGCGGGGAACGCACCGGCATAGTGCTCAGTCAGAATGCCGATGAATCGCTCGACAGAACCGAGCAGCGCACGGTGGATCATCACGGGTCGCTCGCGGGTGTTCTCACTCGAGGCGTATTCCAGGCCGAAGTTCTCCGCCTGTGCGAAATCGACCTGGATGGTCGAGAGCTGCCACCGACGACCGATGGCATCCTTGATGTGAATATCGATCTTGGGCCCATAGAAGGCACCTTCGCCCGGCGCAAGCTCGTACGCCAGATCGGCCTTTTCGAGGGAAGCCGCGAGGAATGCCTCGGCCTTGACCCACAGATCCGGATCGCCGATGCCCTTCTTCGGCTTCGTCGACAGTTCCGCCTCGAACTCTTCGAAGCCGAAGTCACGCAAGACCATGAGCACGAAATCGAGCAGATTCTGCAACTCGTCGGCGAGCTGACCTTCTGTGGTGAAGATGTGGCTGTCGTCCTGCGTGAATCCTCTGGCACGCATGAGACCATGGATGACACCGGACATCTCGTATCGGTACACGGTGCCGAGCTCGAACAATCGAAGCGGCAGTTCTCTGTACGAACGGCTCCTGCTCTTGTAGATCAGGATGTGGAACGGGCAGTTCATCGGTTTGACGAAATACTCCTGCCCCGGACGATTCTCTCCACCATCGAGCTCCATGGATGGATACATGCTTTCACGGTAGAAATCGAGGTGGCCTGATGTCTCCCAGAGCCCGGCCTTGGCCAGGTGCGGCGTCACGACGTATTCGTATCCGAATGCTGCATGGGTGCGGCGCGAGTAGTCCTCAACCGTTCGACGTACGATTCCGCCCTTCGGATGCCACACGGCCAGACCACTCCCGAGCTCAGAAGGGAACGAGAAAAGGTCAAGCTCAGCGCCGAGCTTGCGGTGGTCCCGCTTCGCCGCCTCCTCGAGACGAACCAGATACGCATCGAGTGCCTTCTTGGATTCCCAGGCAGTCCCGTAGATCCTCTGCAGTTGGGGTTTGTTCTCATCACCCCTCCAATAGGCACCCGCAGATCGCATCAGCTTGTACGACTTGAGCCTCCCCGTCGAGGGCAGATGCGGTCCACGACAGAGATCGAGGAATCGGTCGTTCCTATACGTGCTGACCGAGTCGCCTTCAACACCCTCGCCGGATTCGACTCCTTCGATGATTTCCATCTTGAACGGCTGATCGGCGAACGTCTTGAGTGCCTCGTCGATACTGAGCTCACCACGATCGAAGGTCTGGTCCGAGGCGACGATCTCGGCCATCTTCGCCTCGACCCGGTCGAGGTCATCTGGAGTGAAGGGATCATCAACCTGGAAGTCGTAGTAGAAGCCGTCTTCGATCGGCGGCCCGATGGCGAATTTGGCGTCGGGAAACAGGTCGAGAACCGCCTGGGCCATGATGTGTGCAGCCGAATGACGGATCACGTGACGACCACCTTCGGTGTTCTCGGTCACGATGGATACGGAAGCATCCTCAACGATCGGCCTGTTGATGTCGTACAACGCCCCATCGACTGTGACCGCCACAGCCGCCTTTGCGAGGCGTGAGCCGATATCAGCCGCGATGTCGTAGCCCGTGACGCCATCGTGATACTCCCGGTCGGAGCCGTCTGGCAGGGTGATGGTGAGCGGCATTGAACTGCTTCCTACTCGATGAGGGCGCGAGGATACCTTCATTGTTCGTCCTCGATGCCACGACATGCCACAATGCAGCTCTCGAGGGAGAGGTCGATCTGGATCCACAATCGCTTGCCCGCAGATTGGCTGCCGGGGGCACCATCCAAGAACTCACGGCGACTACGTCGCAGGTCAACGCGAATCAGGTCTACCGCATCTGGCAGGACTCTGAGAGCGTGATACTCAAGGTGTACGGGTCGGACGCGCGCCAGCGCAGGGAGCGACACGCCATGAACGCGCTCCAGGACTGGGGCCACACCCCAAAGATCCGCGATTCCGGTTCTACCCAGGGCCTCCACTGGATCGTCTTCGCCGATGCAGGCCGATGGAACCTCGAAACCCTGCCGGAGAATCCCGGTCTTGCTCGTACTGCCGGCCAGATCCTGCGCGAACTGCATGAAACCGACAAGTCACTTCTCTCGAACCTCGAACGCGGAATCGACCAGGAGTGGGTGGCAATCGATTTCCAGTCAACACTCAGAAGGCTCGACCGGTACCGAGCTCGGGTGGGGATTTCCCACGACTTCATCGAGGCCGCTCAGAGTGTCAACCCTCCGTTTGCCAATGAGCCTGTTGTCGCGCACACCGATGCTGTACCTCGGAACTTCGTCGTTGATGACGAAGGAGCCGTGACACTGATCAACTGGGAGTGGGCAACTCTCGCTCCGCCGGAATGGGATCTCACTCGAGCTGCATGGTCCATCGGGATGCACGCAGGACCCATAGCTGCAGCTGCGTTGTTCGATGGGTACGGAAAGTCGATCGACGGAGTCCTTATCGACCGATGGATCGTCTATCACGCAGCGCAGACGCTCGTGCAACATACCGAGCAACGCATGTCCAATCGCCCATCGGATGTTCCAACCGGACTCGTTCACGAGTTCAACAGAGCAGTGCTCGGCGCAACCAGCTGAAGAACAGATGCCAGACTCCAGATTCCAGAAACCAGACGTCTGGCATCTGTCAATGCAAATACCCTTGTTTTTCGCGTTCTTCACGTAGCATGGCGCATCCGATCAAGGGAGCGTGATGTTGGAGATGGCACTCGCTGCAGTCTTTATCACTGTTGCAGTTTTGGCGATCGGCGGACGAAGCATGAACACTGCCGGAATGGGCGGGCAGCCTCAGATCGCCTTTCTGGACGAATCGTCCGACCTTCCCTGTCCCTGGTGTCGCAGCCAGACACGTGAGGGCGACGAGCACTGCTCGACGTGCGGTCAGCGGTTTGGATAGCGAAGGAAAGTTCACGGTTCACAGTTTTCAGCTTCTCGAATTCGCGATTGATTGAGTCCTGCGTCATGCCGAGACTCTCATAAAGCGAGACTGCCGGAGCGTTGTTCAGGTCGACCCAGAGTGTCCCCCTGGACACATCAGAACGTTCTGCCAGGTACGCAAAGCCTGCGAGCACAAGGGACCGACCAAGCCCCCTTCCCTGATGCTTCGGTGACACCGCGATCCTGAAGATTTCACCATCCCCGTTCTTGTGTACCCGCGTCCAGCAGAAGCCGACCTTCTCGCCCGACTCCTCGAGGATGAGGAACCCTCCCGGCCCCAGACCTTCCCGACCCAGAAGCCGTCGCAGTTCGGCTTCGTCGAGGGACGCTGCTTCTCTGTGGGACGAGAAGGCGGCGCGATTCAAGGCGATGACATCAGAGATATCACGGGGTTTCAGCCTTCGTGTATCGAGCCCATCTCCCGCGTACTCGATAGGCAGTTGAACCGTGAAGTGTGCAAGCTCGCGCACGGTTTCGAATCCCGCCCTTTCCAGAGCTGCATCCAACGATGCGCGATGCGACCAGACCGATACGGATTCTCCCTGCGGTGTGAGGCTGAGCGCCGACTCCACAAGGCGGTCTTCGAATGCGGGGAATCGAAGGCCAGGGTTCAACGCCGTCTCGACCGCCCAGTGATGTGAACCGTCATCATGCAGATGGCGGGCCGTCGCGCCCAAAGCGACGACTTCACCATCCTCCTCGATCAGGACAAGACGTTCGGGATCGGCGAGTTGGACGGTTTTGGCATCGCTCAACGCCGGAACACCGTCCAACTCGCCGATGGCGACGAGAAATCGTTCGATGCGAGGATCGTGCATGGAGGAGACGGTAGACACGAGACGGTGGGCACGAGACAGCCACCCACTGCTTCCTCCCTGAAACCTGACACCTGTGACCTGATACCTGTGGTTATGCTGCCGTCCGTGAGCAAGGTAGGTCTGGTCCTCGGTGGTGGCGGCATCACAGGCGCGGCGTTTCACTTCGGAACGCTACTTGCTATCGAAATGGCAACAGGATGGCAAGCCGATGACGCCGAGGTGCTCGTCGGAACATCATCCGGCGCGTTCGTCGGTGCCATGGTTCGCGGGAATGCCCTTCACCTCGACAGCCTCGCGGGAACGGGCGAGTCACAGGAGGAGATCCACGACTGGCTCAACGGCCATCTGTACCGTCGAGGCGCACCAAGAGGGGCGCTCCGCTGGCTTCGGAGAGGACTTCTCCCGGCCATTCGCCAGCCAAGTCTGCATGTCGCCCTCGCGAGCCCCGGTGTGTATCGCACCGACGGAATCGAAGAGTGGGTTTCTGAGGCCATCGGACCACTTGCCGACTCGTGGCCTGAGAAGCCGACCGCTCTTGTCGCATATGACGTCGAACGCAGATCGCGTGTCCCCTTCGGTACCGAAGCAGCTCCCAGGGTTTCGTTGTCGAACGCGGTCGCAGCCTCGAGCGCGGTTCCGTTCGTATACGAACCTGTGCAGATCGGTGACCGTTGGTATGCGGATGGTGGGCTTGCGAGTGGAACCTCCGCAGACCTGCTCCTTGCTCACCCGGATCCACTCGATCTGGTTCTCATCGTTGCCCCGCTCGCTGCGACCGCTCCTCGTTCGGGTGGAAGGTTCTACGAGGACATGTTCGACAAGGTCGGACGTGCAGCGCTCGCGGCCGAGCTGGCGATGATCCGCGAGCGGTGGCCAGAAACCGAGATCCTCGTTCTGCGTCCCGATGAAGCCGTACTCGACATCGCGAGACCGAACCCGATGTCCGTCGGCGCAGCTATCCCGACCTTCCTCGAGACGTTGCGATCGATGCGTCACGAGCTCGCACACGGCTCGGTGTGGAATGTCCTCTCGAAACACCTTGGTGAAACACGACCTGCCGCCCTCGGCAGTTGATTCGGACAGATTGCCGAACCGAGTCGAATAGGATAACGCGATGACAACCAAGGAAAAACTCTCCGGTCTCTGGGGATCGAACGACCGCGTTGAACTGATCGCGACGATCGTGCTCGCCGTCGCGACGATCCTGACTGCATGGTCCGGATTCGAGTCGGGCAAGTGGGGAGGAGAACAGTCGGTCAACTTCTCGGAGGCAGGAGCTGCACGAACCGATTCGACGCGGGCAGACACGCTCGGTGGACAGCTCGTACAGATCGATGTTGCCATGTACATCGACTGGATCAGCGCCCTGAGTAGCGAACTCGACTCCGGAGCGATCACAGAGGAATCGCTCAACCCATACACACCGACAGACGGCACGGTTTCCGGCTTTCTCTACAAACGGTTCAGGGAGGAGTTCCTGCCTGCGGTCGGCGCATGGCTCGCAACCGAGCCGATCATGAACGATGCCGCACCGAAGACGCCGTTCGAGATGGAAGAGTACGTGGTCGAGCAGCTGGTCGAGGCAGAACGTCTCGTCGCAGTTGCAGACGAGAAGGCTGCTGCTGCACGCACCGCGAACCAGAACGGGGACAACTACGTCCTCACGATGGTGCTGTTCGCCTCTGTGCTCTTCTTCGCCGGTGTGAGTTCCAAGATGAACCGACCTCGAAACCGGGTCCTCATACTCGGATTCGGTGTCGTCACCCTGACCGTTGGCCTCTTCATTCTGGCTTCGTTGCCGATCCTCTATTAGCCCTGAGCGCCAGCTCGATAGCTCCTATCGCACCTGCGTCCTCACCAAGAGCAGGAGGGACGATTTCGGGGCCTCCCACAGCGAACGGGACCGGCGGATATCTACCCGAGGCGTCGTCGAGTGCTTCGGCGACCTCGGTGTGCAGCCCGGGGAGCTTCGACAAACCACCACCAACGATCACCTGCTCGACCGGCACGATCGCGCACAGTCCGGCGATACCCCGCGCGAGGTACCACGCTTCGAGACGGGTGGCCGACGGAGCGAGTTTCTCGAGGTCTTGTGCAGGCATCCCCCACCGTTCCCGAACAGCTGTGCCTGAAGCCATACCTTCCAGGCAGTCCTCGTGGAATGGGCACGAGCTGGTGTGATGGTCGTCGGGATGACGGGGGACCCGGATGTGTCCGATCTCAGGATGGTTCGCTCCGTGGATGATCCTCCCGTTCGACCAGATACCTCCCCCGATCCCTGTGCCGATTGTGAGGTAGGCGACATGGTCGTGGCCGCGGCCTGCGCCCCACAGTGCCTCGGCGAGCACAGCGGCGTTCACGTCGGTGTCGATACCAACTGGTAGGTTCAGGTCTCCGGAGAGTTCCCGCACCACGTTGACCCCCGTCCACCCCGGCTTCGGTGTCGTGATGAGCTCGCCATAGGTCGTGCTCTCCTGCCTCAGATCAATCGGGCCGAAGGATGCGAGACCGAGACCTGTGATCTGCCTCTCGGCCGCGACAATGACGATCGCGGAGCGAACGGCGGCAAGCGTTGAGTCCGGGTCCGCGGTCGGCAACTGTTCACGCCGGTCCAGGGCGACGCCTCCGGCGCCTGCCGCGACAACTATCTTGGTGCCACCAAGCTCGACCCCGACGTAGACACTCGTCATATCAGGCCTTCTGGGTTTCCTCGGCCTTGAGTTCGTCAGCGATCAAGAAAGCAAGTTCGAGTGACTGGCTCGCGTTGAGCCGAGGATCACAGTGCGTGTGGTACCGATCGGCAAGATTGTGATCTGCGATCTGGGCAACGCCACCCGTGCATTCCGTGACGTTCTGCCCCGTCAATTCGATATGAACACCACCTGGGTGCGTGCCCATGGACCGATGAATCGCGAAGAAGCCGCTCACTTCCGCGACGACTCTCTCGAATGGCCTGGTCTTGTACCCGTTCGAGGAGACGATCGTGTTGGCGTGCATCGGGTCACACGACCAGACAACGTCAAAGCCCTCCCTCTCAACCGCCTCAACGAGCGGAGGAAGATACCGCTCGACTTCGTCGGCGCCATGCCGGGTTATCAACGTCAATCGGCCCGGATCGTTGTGCGGATCCAACGCAGCTATCAGCCGAACCAGCTCTTCGGGTTCGAGTGAGGGCCCACACTTCAAGCCGATCGGATTCTCGACACCCTTGAGAAGTTCAACATGTGCTCCGTCGAGCTGACGGGTTCGATCCCCGATCCACAACATGTGTGCCGACGTCGCGTAGTAGTCACCTGAGATGCTGTCGACCCTGGTGAGTGCTTGTTCGAATCCGGGAAGGAGGGCCTCGTGGCTCGTGTAGAAGTCCGTCACCCGCAGTTCTCGGACGGTGTCCGGCGTGATCCCGACCGCTCGCATGAACGCAACCGCGGAGTCGATTTCCTTTGCGACACGTTCGTATCGCTCCGACTGAGCGCTGTCCTTGATGAATTCGAGGTTCCAACGATGGACCTGTTCCAGGTTCGCCATGCCCCCCTGTGCGAACGCTCGGAGGATGTTGAGCGTCAGGGCAGACTGGTGGTAGGCCTTCACGAGGCGCTTCGGGTCTGGTACTCGCGCTTGCGCATCGAACTCGATGCCGTTGATGTTGTCGCCGCGGTATGTCGGCAGCGATACGCCACCCCTGACCTCGAATTCAGAGGAGCGAGGTTTCGCGAACTGCCCGGCCATACGACCGACCTTCACGACCGGCATCGAAGCCGCATAGGTGAGCACGACAGACATCTGCAACAGGAGCTTGAACGTGTCCCTGATGGTGTCGACATGGAACTCTGCGAAGGATTCTGCGCAGTCGCCACCCTGCAACAGGAACGCCTCGCCGTTGGCAACGGAGGCAAGCATCGAGCGGAGGCGGCGGGCCTCACCTGCGAACACCAGCGGGGGCGAAGCGGCGAGTTCCTTCTCAACCTCTCGAACCGCTTCGAGGTCCGGGTAATCAGGCTGTTGCCGAGCCGGCTTCGAGCGCCAGCTATCGGGGGTCCATGTCATCTGTGTGTCCCAGGGTGTTCGTGCAAACGGATGCTAACGGGAATCGAGATACGTGAAGCATCGGGAAGGTTCTAGAAGTCCCGGTTGTCCGGATGTGGTCCGATGCGGTCTCCGTTGTCCAAGGATTCCATGGCTGCCATCTGGTCGGTGTCGAGAGAGAACCCGAATACGTCGCGGTTCTCCTGGATGCGGCGCTGGTGCACCGATTTCGGGATCGTGGCGATACCCGACTGAATTTGCCAGCGAATCACGACCTGAGCGGAGGTGACGCCGAGCTCGGAGGCGACACCTTCAATGGTCGGATCCGACAGCACCTTGCCCTGTTTGAGGGGGCTCCACGCCTGGGTAAGGCAGCCAACTGCGGTGTTTGCAGATCGAATGTGTCTCTGTTGGAGGTTCGGGTGAAGTTCTACCTGATTCACGGACGGCGCGATGTTGGCAGCACCCATCAGCTGCTCGAGGTGGTGTGGCTCGAAGTTCGAGATGCCGATCGCTTTCGAAAGACCCTGGGCTTGGATGTGCTCCATCGCCCTCCATGTGTCTTCGGTCTTCTCAGGAACCGGCCAGTGGATGAGATAGAGGTCGACGTAGTCCATGGAGAGCCGCTGAAGACTCGCGTCGAGGGCGGCGAGCGTTGATTCGTACCCCTGTTCCGTGTTCCACAGCTTCGTTGTGACGAAGATCTCGTCACGCGGGATGCCGGAAGTGGCGATCGCCTCGCCAACTCCTGTCTCGTTCCGGTAGATGGCGGCAGTGTCGATCAGCCGGTAGCCGTCTTCAATGGCCCACGTGACCGTATCGCGAACCTCTTTGCCGTTCTGGGTCTGAAAGACACCAAGGCCGTGCATCGGCATCACGATCGAACCGTGGAGTGTGGTTGTGTGTGCATACGTCATGCGTGAACGGTACCCCTTGGTCGGCCTTCGGACGCGAGTCGC
>CAZWMX010000052.1:12505-15035 GCA_964635205.1 uncultured Acidimicrobiaceae bacterium
GATCGAAGAGCACGATCCCTGCTTGAACTCCTCGACGAACTCCCTCGGGTACTCAACACTGTCCTCCTGGTCGTGCTCTTGGTGCAGATCGCTGCAGCCACGACCGCGGGAACTCTCGCAGCACGGCTGTTTGGGTCCATCGGTGTCACGCTCGCTTCATTCGTGCTGACCTTCGTACTCTTTGTCTACTCCGAGGCGATCCCAAAGACCTACGCAGTCCATCACCCCGAAGCCGTGGCGCGCGCCACTGCCCCCCTGTTGCGGTTCCTGTCCTGGCTGCTGCGTCCCGTTGTTTCGGTGCTCGTTCGCCTCGCGGACCTCCAAGCACCCGGCACAGGCATCGCCTCACGAACGGCCCTGACCGAGGCGGAGCTTCTCCACCTCGCATCGGAGGCAGCCGCTACGGGCACCATCGAAGAGTCGGATCGTGTCCTCATCGATCGTGCGTTCGAACTCGGGGACATGAGAGTTGACGACATCTATGTCCCACGCCTCGACATCGTCTGCGTTCCCAGCGCCGTATCGGTCAGGGAGGGACTCGATCTCGCCCTTTCCAGCGGACACCGGCGAATCCCGATCTACGACGGAGACATCGACCACATCGTCGGGATCGTGCGACTGGGCGATCTTGCGTCGAGATCCCTCAGCAATCCGAACGAAGCCGTGACATCCATCGCATTCGAACCTCTGATCGTGCCCGAATCGAAACGTGTCATCAGCCTCCTCGATGAGATGCAGCATGCGGAAGCCCATTTCGCCGTTGTTGTGGACGAGTTCGGCGGCACCGCAGGCATCGTAACGATCGAAGATGTTGCTGCGAGGCTTGTCGGCCCCATCCTGGTACAGGATGTGGCGCCTGGAAACGGAATCGATCGGATCGACGACTCCACATGGATGGTCGCTGGTGCGACGGACATAGACGACCTCGAGCGCGTTACCGGTCTCGAGCTGCCCGAAGGCGACTGGAACACTGTCGCGGGTCTCCTCATCGGCAGCGCCGGGCGAATCCCCGCAGTCGGAGACGCTTTCACGATCGCGTACGCGAGGTTCGTGGTCACCCAGACCGAGAAGCACCGCATCACCTGCGTGCAGATCACAACAGATCACTGACGACTGGACCTCAGCCGGGAAAGAATGGGTGCGTCAGGGCGACGCCAATCCCTGCCACACCTCGAGACTGGGACGGGGTGTACCGTCGGCCTCGCGTAGGCCGAGGAACTCGAAGACACGCGGTACCTCTTGCTCCGCCGCGGGAAGTGCATCGATCAGACGAGTTATGTCTGTCGGGAAGAACCAGGTTACGAACTCGAAGCCCGGCAAGACGGCCCTTCGCCCGAGCCATTCGACGTATTCGGCCTGGTCCGATGGCGAGAATGTTCGCTCGCCTCCCAACGTGGGCAACGGCGCCGCGGGATACCCGGTCTCTGCGATTGCCAGGGGCAAGCCCAGATCGGCGACAGGATCGAGGTAGTCCTCTGGAGGTAGTCCGTCGCCGTTGACGTATGGGTATGTGGAGACACCGATGATGTCCAGGGTGTCGATCATCTCCCGTGCTGCCAGACGGTCGCCCAGTTCCATCTGGAATGATGCGAAGACAACGGTGTCGGGATAGGCGGCCTTGATCTCTTCGTACAACTCCCGGTACAGCGACACGAGGTTTGGATAGTCCGCCGGCTGGGTCGCTTCATACATGTTGATCTCCACCGCCAGGTTGAACCATTGCGGCTCGAGCTGCTCTGCCAAATAGCGCACCCAGCGGCGAATCCCTTCGCGAACACCGGGATCATCGAAGGACCGACCTGCAATGTCCGGGGGCGGATCCCCCGCCCTCCAAGAACCCGGGATGGCGTCTCTCTTCAGGTTGGTGATGGCGGTGGCGACGTACACGCCGAGTTGTGGGTTCTCCAGGGTGAAGGCCCGCAATGCCGCCATCTCCTCGACGAGCTCGACCGGCATGTCAGATTCCCCAAGGAGTCCGTCCCAAGGTATCCCGTCATCGAAGTGGAAGGCAACGAGGTCACCCTCGGTGGCCACGAACTGAAACACCTCGCCGATTGACTGAGCATCCGCGCCCGCGGGGAACGGAACGAAGCCCCACCGAGTAGAGGGCGTGACTTCGCCGGATACAGAGGTTGTCGTGCTGGCGGGAACCGCGGCAGTCGTGGAGTCCGCGGCTGACGATGGCACCCCGTCTGCACCGGCACATCCGGCAGTCACGACAGCCATCGCAACGATCACGAACTTGAGGTTCATGAGTCAGTTATCGACGGACACGCTTCGTGCTGAACCTCCCTTGCAGGGCGATCAAAGCGGTCCAAGGACTTCATCTGGAGCCCTTGAGGAAGACATCGTCGAGGAAGGCTGTGACACCCACCACGAGCTGTTTGCCCGCCGTCAGCTCGAAATCGTTGTGATCGGCACCTTCGATCGTCAGGAACTCCTTGGGCCCGGCGGCCGACTCGTACACTTGCTGGCTCTGAGCAAGGGGCACGACGCTGTCGGCTGATCCTGCCACCACGAGGACGGGGAC
>CAZWMX010000053.1:0-15016 GCA_964635205.1 uncultured Acidimicrobiaceae bacterium
TGTGACCCACTCGAGGAACCATATGATCGGTTCCATATGGGTGTCGAGATCGGGCGGAGGTTGCGTCGGATGAAGCAAGCGGTTGGCGTGGCGCGCCGCCAGCGCGTGCAGTTGCGGTGCTCGGCCTTCGTACATGCGCAACCGGCTGTAGATACGCTCGGTCATGACCGAGGAGCGCCACGACTGCCCCGGGATCTCCGGGTGTGGGCCATCGAGCACCTCTGCCGTGATGGCCTTCGCCTCCGTTTTCCATCCCCGGGTGCCGGGGGTCATCCGACCGTCACGCATGGCCTGCTCAAGTGCTGTCTCGACGGCCACGTGTGCCGAATTCTCCTCGCCGGCCATGAGGTCACCCCATGTGAAGTCCTCGAGATCGGGTGGGCTGATTCCGGACGCAGCGAACGCCTTCTGGAACGACTTGAGGCCCTCCTCGTACCCCCGACCGTGGGCAGCGAGGATCTCGGACGTCTGGGAGGATCGCAATACCGAAGCGTACGATTCGAGGCCAAGCGCATCGAACATCACCGCAGCGGCGGCGAGGACGTCCCTTCGCTCCCGGTCGCTCATCATCCACTTGTTCGACAGGTCATACCAGGCGAATCGCTGGACTCGAGACAGGCTGATCGCCTCGACACCCTCCTCACCGGCGATCCATCCATACACGGCTCGCGCGTCGTCGGCGGATTGGGAATCGCGCCGAGCCATCTCAGCGAACACCGTTTCGACATTCTGGGGAAGCACGGCGTAACGCTACCGCAATTGCTCGGCGTGGGCCGGGGATCCGGAACGTTGCCACCGAGGTGATCGACACATAACGAGGAAACGGACATCTTCCATCGGATCACGGGGTTTCATACGGTGACTGCACGACCGATCACACAGAACTGGATGGCGCGCTCTTTGCTCACCCATTGTGGACACAGAGGCGAGCGTCGGCTATTCCCCTGGCGTGCTGAGCTGGTTCAACAGCGCGTCTCGACTTGGTCGATGAGCAGCCGGGACGTTCCCGCGGCAACCGCTCGCTGCATTGACGATTTCGGGAACCGGTCTGCGGCGGTAGAACCCCTGACCGGACGCATGTACAACTGCTACGGTGCTGGTGATTGGGACCACTCGCTTGAGTCGGGACCGATGCCTGCCGAAGCAATTGTGGCGGCAACCGTTGCGAAGGGAGGAAGGGGTGCGACGCAGGGGAGCACGAGGTTCACGTTCCGAAGACGGATCCGACGCCGTCCCGATCGCGACGTTCACCGGATCGCTTCGGAACCTGGATGACGCGGCGGGGCTTGACGTGACGCTCAGCCTTCTCGACAACGGTGAAGTCACCATGACCGGGGATGACGTCGATCTGGGGACCTGGCCACGCACCAACGTCTCGATCCGCACCTTTGATTCGACATCCTTCGAGTTCGTGGCCGAAGGTGATCTGCTGCTGTTCACGCCGGACGACGCGGCCGCGTTCCGCGCCGGCCCCCTGGTCGTCGGTCTCCCACCCGATACAGGGCGTCGTAGGCGACGCGCATCGAAGAAGAGGCCGGCCCGTGCCAAGCCCGAACCCATCGCCGACCGCGCCCCGAGGAAGAAGGAGCGACGCGACGAAAAGAAGCAGCGAGCGCCCGAGGCGCCGGTGGTCGACCAGCCCTCGTCAGGGTCGTCTTCGAAGCCGACGACAGCAGCCGGGGCCGTGCCGGATCTCCTGTCCGTGGTTCCCGAACCCGGCCCGCAGGAGCCTTCGACTGCGCCCGCACCAGATGAAACGGCGGATGGCGGCGCGGTGGAGTCCGAACGAAGCGACGGCGAGCCGGATCGGGAAGTCGGCGATGCCGAGTCCACGGCCGGTGCCACGCGCGCCGGCGTGTGGATCCGCGCACTCGATACGGCCCGCCGGTTCGACGTCTTCGGTCTCGACCGGGTGCCGATTGACGAGGGCCTCCGAGGGCGAGAGCACGAGCACACCTGGGATCACCGGGTGGCAACGACCGATGGCCTGAGCAGCCACGTCTGCACCATCTGCGGCAAGATCAGGTTCTCGAGGCGGCCACTCTAGGTGGGCTGACGGCCGTCGGATGGGGCACCGTTCACGACTGCGTCGCAGTCGACCGCATCGATGGTCCCTGCGAGGTCCACGAGTCTTCCCGTACTCGCCTGCACGATGATCGAGGAGAGAAGGCAGCCGTCCGACTTCTTGTTCGTCTCCATGGCGAGACGTCCGAACGAGTTGTGGCAGACCTTCATCCCGGTCGCCTCGTAGGCGGCGATGCGGAGCTCTCCGTAGGTGAGCGTTTCACCTCTTCTTGGCAGCCTCGATGGTGAGCACTCGTGCCGCTGCAACAACTCTGGCCCCACGAGCGAGCTCAACCAGAGCCACACGCGCGATCGCCACGGAATCTTGTTCGGATGGGACATATCTCACCTCAATGAGTCGCCCCGTCGCGCACACCACTTGAGACCAAGCCGACATTCATCGAGATTCGACGCCGTTGAGTTGCTGGTGTCGCGAAATCTCGGAACGGACATCTTCCATCGGATCACGGGATTTCATACGGTGACTGCATGACTGATCACACCGAAGAGGATCGCCAGCGTCTCATTCTCGAGGCAAGCCGTTTCGTCGATGCGTTCCGCGAATGGAACGCATCCCAGGAACCCGACTGGGGCCCACTCCACGACGCCCTCCCGATCAAGCACTGTGACGGTTTCATGTGGATGTTCCGGGTGGTCTGGAGCGGGGAGCTGATACAGGTGTACAAGCACGGGATCACGCGCCGCTCACTCCACCTTGACAACAGCGGCCACGCCTATCTGTACCGAGGTGATCGGTACGAGGAGGTCCCCGTGGGCGACGCCGTCGATCGCGTCTTCGAGGACATCGAGGAGATGGGGTACACGCGGGAAACCCCCTACACCGAGGAGTACCGCAGGGAGAAGTACCGGAGGGCCGGCGAGGCTGGCTGGACGGTCATTGCATGAACGGCCGTGTACAGCTCGGTGTCATCACCGGCGCCACCGCACTCCGGCCATCCACTCCATCGGCTGCAACTCGATGTGCCCGGGCGACTGGGCAGATACAGATAGGTAGGCAAGATATCCTACCGCTGGTAGCATGTCGGTATGAAGATTTCGGTCAGCCTCCCGGACGATGACATCGAGTTCCTCGACGAGTACGCCAAGACGCAGGGTTACGCGTCTCGCTCTGCTGTTGTACACACGGCGGTACAGATCCTCAGGTCGTCCAAGCTCGGTGACGCCTACGCCGATGCGTGGCAGGAGTGGGAGGATTCGGGCAATGCCGAGGTTTGGGACCACACAACGGGCGACGGCCTCTCCTGATGCTCCGAGGTGACATTCGGCTTGTCGACCTCGGTCTCGGTCTGGCGGGTGAAGCCGCGAAGACGCGCCCGGCGGTGATCGTCTCGAACGATGGGGCCAACTCCACTGCTGCCCGACTTGGCCGGGGCGTATTGACGGTGGTGCCGTTGACATCGAACGTGGAGCGGGTGTACGCATTCCAGGTTCTCGTGGACGCCCGATCGAGCGGCCTCGATCGGGACTCGAAGGCCCAAGCCGAGCAGGTACGGACTGTCTCCGTCGACAGAATCGGCGAGACCGTCGGGCAGGTTACCGCCCCTCTCATGCTCGAGATCGACGATGCACTTCGGCTGCATCTGGCGCTTTGAGCGGCGAGCCGCCGACTCTGCGAGCGCGCCTCATGTCGTCGAGCTCGTCGAGGTCGGGCAGGTCTTCGTCGACGAACCTGCACATGGCGTCTGCCGATGCCCCCAGTGATGCACCGTTGGCTTCGAGCCAGCGGTCCAAAGGAACGGTCTCGAGTCCGCCGAACCCCGAAACCGCAACGAGACGCTCGCCCTCCTCACTCTTCCAGGTGGAGAGGCGATCCCAGAAGTCTTGTAGCTCCATCACGGATTCGATGAGCCGTTCCGTCCGAGCGTTGCTGTCGGCATTGTGGAGGCTCAGGGCGACACCGTTCATCATGGAGTGTCTGCCAAGGGGGAGAATCTTGTTTCGTGGGTCTGGTTCGCCCAGGATCGCAGTTGCGATCTGGTTGTTGACCTTGCGGCATGAATCACAGGCGTACCACGTCCACCGGCTCCCCGACGCCATGACGGCTCGGACACAGAGATGGCACAGGTCGATGAGTGCAGCAATGTCGTATCCGGCCCACTCGCGCTGTCGCCAGGTGTTGTCTGCGGGTTGGCATCCGCATCGATGCTCCCTGCCCTCGTAGACACCGCTGAGTGTGAAATGCTTGGTGCACACGGCCAGGTTGGAGTAGTCGTTCGTCACGGACAACCTCCGTTGTCTCAGGGGTCCGTCAACGAAACGAACCCGCCCTTCTCCACCCTCTTGGGTAGAGCAGGTCTTCTCCCGGAGGCACCGTGCGCGGGTGGCGCGGTTGCCGTGACGACAAGCCGGGAGGCTTCACGTCGTCCTCTCTTGACCTGCTGCCAACATACCACGCGCCCTTGTTCTTGACTGCGACGAGCGGTAGTCCTGCAGGCGGGTCAACGCCCGCGCTCTGACGGCATCGGAGCAGATTGCTATGGTCTATGGGAGTACAAACGTATGGTGGGGGTTTGTTTGATGACGATTCTCGTGGCAGCCGGCTTCGGCCTGCTCATCGCGGGACTCCTCTTCGTTCTCACCGGGCGCCGAGCGACAGAAGAGCTCTCCGGCAAGCAGACCATCGCCACTGTGGCACGAATCGTGCTGCACATCGCCGCAGCCATCGGCTTTGCATTGCTCCTCGCATCGATCAGTTCAGCGGCGGCCACAGCCATTGTTATGGCTCTCGCAGCGGTGGGGATCGGGTGGGCCGTGATCCGTGCGCTACGCGGACCGTCAACGGGAAAGGCGATCCTCGTTCTGGCAGCCACACTCGGGCTCTCCATGGTGCTGGCCGCCGGCGCCGGCATGATCACCGGAGGAGATGTCCAACAGGCGGCGCTTGCAGCCCCCGCCGAGACGACCACCGATCCTGCGGGTGACTGCGACTGTGAGCCTGCATTCGATCTGCTTGCTGTGGGTACCGATCCCGAAGGCACCGTATGGGCGACCGTTGATGGCGACATTCCATCGGGCGCCACGTACTGGCTGTGGCTCGCATCGGATCCGTACACGCCGATAGAGATCACTCGCGACGACGGGTCGTGGAAGGTCGGTGTCGGCCCTCGGTCCTCGCTGAGCGCGAAGGATGTCGTCGCCGGTGGGGCAACGGATGCACTCCATCTTCAGCTCGGTTCGGCCATTGGTGCGTTCGCCATCACCAGCGCTCAAGGCGATCGCGCCCCCGATACAGGCTATGTCGGGGACACGGGTTCGGCTGCCGCCGATGCGATGAGCGAGCGATTCCAGCTCGCCTACGCCTCGTTGAGTCCCGGGCACCGGCAACTCGGACGAGTTCTCATGGGTGCGGCTCTGCCCGCGGGCACCTCCGTGTACGCCATAGGAGTCAGCGCCGATCCCGGTGTGGCACGTACCGGCACTCTGAGTGTCACTGCCGACGCGGTGGAGTTCCAGATCGGTGCGACGAGCGACAGGGGAGGCCATACCGATCGGTTCACGCCCACCGGTGACCCGGTGTGCCTTGACGATGGAGCCGAACCGTGCATCGGAGTATGGATGAACCCGTTCAATGCTGTCGACGACTTCTTCTCAGCAGCTGCATCGATCGAGGTCGTCTTGCTCGAGCCCCGTGAGGTGCTCGGCGAAGAGGCCGTCTGTGTCGCCGTCACCGATGTCGGTCCGACGAGGCTCCACACCGGGGAGTTCTGCAGCCTGTCCGACGGAACGATCGCATTTGCAGATGACCGGACAGCGGGCATCGTCATCGCGCTGACGGGACGGTGAGGTGAGCCATGCCCGGTAGATCACTCGCAGACATCAACACCGAGTTGCTGGCGAAACAGGCAGAGATCGATGAGCTCACGTCGGACGGGACCTTCAGGGAGGCCGTCGACGGCACTGCCGAAGACCTTGGGGAAGTCACCGATTTTCTCGACAACACCGCTTCGGGAATCGAACAGGCCGGCGAGGACCTCGGAGAGAACTTCGAGCAACTCTCCGACGCCATAGACGGCCTGAACGAGCTGATGGGCACAGACGCATTCGCCGAAAGCTTGGAAGCAGGAGGTGAGTTCGTCGAAGGGGTGCAAGGTGGCCTCGAAAGCGTGACGAACGTGGTCGGTAAGGTCCAGGAAGGGCTCGAAGCGCTTGGAGAGGCGCTCGAGGCGGTTCAGGCAGCCGGTGATTTGGCGACCACAGACGGAGCCGAACAGCTCGAAGCGTTCGCGGATGCGTTCGAGCTGGTCGTGGGCAGGCTCGGGCCCCTGGTCGACAAGATCCCCGTACTCGGCGTGTTCCTCAGGTTGTATGGGGCCGGCATCCGGAACATCGCGGTGAGTGCCGGGCAAATCGGGGCGATCGTTGATCGGAACCAGTCGCTCTACCAACAGATCAGCCCGGGGCATTCTCTCTATCTGACACCGGAGTACCTGGCGTCAGAGAAGCTGCGGCGACTGCAAGCCGAGTACGAGGCGCTGTTCCAAGAAGGGTTGGATGCGGCTGCTGCGGAGCGAGAAGCTCGCGATGCTCCACCGTCCGGGTCGAGCTTTGACCCAGCAAAGCATGTGCTCTGGACGGCGCTCGACCGCTGTGCCCGGCTACAGCCGGACTACAACAGCGGTGCATTCAGGAGATGGTTGAGGACGAAGACCGCTCGCGACTCCGCCCGGCTCGGCGAGAGTGCTGCCCGGGGTGCCGTCTACCAAGCCGAGATTCTGGGTACGGACGACCTCGGGCGAGCTCAGGAGCTCGCCGAAGATGCCAAGGAAAGATTGGATGCGGCCGAGGCTGCATTCGAAAGCGAAGGGGCCGAGCACCAGACGGCGTTGGACGCCTATGACGACTGTGTCAAGCGCCATATCTACCTCTTTAGTGGGTATGAAGGTCTCGATGATTGGCAGATCCGAGGTATCGGCGTCGACCACCCGCAGTGGGACATCAGGGGATGGGTGCCAGCCCACCAGCAGACTTCGGGCACCTCCAGGCTTGATACCGCCATGGCCGTCCTCGGGGGAGCGATGCTCGCTGGAGGGCTGTTCCTGTTGGGCATGGCGGGAGCCGATCCCGTTGCTGCAGTTGCCGGCGCATCTGCATCCGTTGCGAGTTCGCCTGTCGTCTCGTCACCCTTCAGCAGTGAGGTTGTTGTCGCCGTAGCGGTGCCCTCTGGTGATCCCACCGACGATTCTGCGACTGTTGCAGGCGACGATGGTTCAATTGTTCAGGCCGACCCTGCGGTGGTATCGATGTGTAGCGGCACCGACCACTACCCCAAGGTGCCCGCCACCGACGGAGACGGGAACACGACCAAATCCCTGTCCAAGCAGGTGATCGGTGCGTACATGACCGGTCTCCCTCCCGGCACGCGTCTGGTCATGACCGTGACGGGAATCGGCCAAACGGTCGGTGTCGTGAACGACCAGGGGTACGTCGAGTTCCAGGTCCCACTCAACAGCTACGGAACCTACATTATCGAGCGTGTGGAAGGCCTGACCCCCGGCGGGGACGTGCCGTTCAACTTCAATCAGCCGCTTTTCGGTGCCTCTTTTTCGGTTGGTGGCGCCGAGCAGGACTGCGGACAGTCTGTGCTCTCTGCCCCGGTCACAACAACGACCTCGACGACAACGACGACAACGACGACGATCGCTCCAACAACGATCTCGGTGACCGCCGGGGGAGGCGCCGTGCAGTTCCCATCGACCATCAGCGCTGATGGCGGCGCGACGGTGATCACGCCGGGCACGCCGGAGAAGCCCGGTTCGGGCATGGACACGAGCACGCTCTTCGTCGGATCGGGTCTGCTGGTGTTCGGGGCAGCACTCCTCGGAGGTCTGGGTGCGCCCGGCATGACCAGCCGTGAGGAAGACAACGGCTACGTTCCGCTCGCCGGACCTCGCACGTACACAGCGGAAGATCGTGCCTTCCTCCAGGAGATTTACAAGGGAGCGGACGAGGCGGGCGTGAACATCGTCGGGATCTCAGAGGTCAGGAGCCTCGAGGACGCACTGGCTGGGAGCAAGGCCGATCCCGTAGTGATCGGGAAGGCCGCGACCATCTTCGTGAGGGTCGGCGCCGACGGCTCGTTGTTGCCGCGTCGGGGAGACAGCGACACGGCAGCTACATCGATCCTCGAGATCGATGTGAGGCCGGGTGTCGAATTCGACTCGGATGGAGACGCGCACGTTGTTTGGAACGCCTTCGTCAAGCAAATCGACACGGCAACAGGCCGGATTGTCGAAACCAGCAAATCTGGTCCGAGCTCTGCGGAGTGGAACGCAAAGGTGGACGGACGACCGGATTCTGAGGTCGGCAACGACCCAGAATTCAAGGACTGGGTCGTCGACTCGATGCCAGACTCGCCGGGGGAGGCTGTGCGCCAGGCGTTGGGTGGGGCGGGATTATCGCGTTGAATGAAGAAGGCACGAATCGTCTCTTTGGCTCTTGCCGGTTCAGGTTGCTGTGGTGCTAGCGGCAGATGGCGAGCCAAGTGACCGAGTCTCCGAGTACGAAGTCGGCCTTGGCATCGAACTGTGAGCCCTTGAACACGAAACTCGTCTCAGCCGTGTAGATGCCCGAGACGGTTACATCGCCGACGCCGGTGGTGAGTGTCTTGCTCACAGGCCCGACGACGGAACCCGTCACTGTGTACTGCGTGAGCTCCAGGATCTCTGCGTTGATGAAGTTTCTGCAGAGATCCTCGCCGTACCCCAGGATCATCGCCGAGTTGAGGTGGTCGAGGAGCCAGTCGGTGTCCTCGCCGGCGATCGCAGCTGCGAAATCGCCGATGAACGCGGTGATCGCCGCTTCGGGCGCCAGGGTTGTCGTCGTTGTTGGCGGTGCCGTAGTGGTAGTCGTCACCTGTTGGGATGTCGTCGTCGGCAGGGTTGTTGCGGTTTGGGCCGGCTTGGTCGACGTCGATTCGATCGGTGGCGTTGTCGTGTCTGGTGGGAGCGTGGTTGTGACACCTGAGGCGGCAGGACGTGCAGACACGCTTTGTCCACCGGTACCGGGGATCAAGGCGCCGACGCCTGCGGACACGATCAGCGCCGTTCCCAGACCTACGAGAATCATTCCAACCCGGCGCCGTAACACGCTTCCTCCCACCTCCTCTGACCATTGTAGGTCCGCGTCACGTGGGTTACATGGAGGAATGCGGACCGAGGCGGTATGCAGGAGTCCAAGGATCGAGTCCCGGACCGACAGCGGCGTGCCTCCGTCCAACACGATCCGCGCTGCTTGCAGAGAAAGGAGAGATGGTCCCAGGATCACCAGCAATGTGCAGCGAGCGATAGGCAGATCTCCGTCAACGACGGTGTCGTGACCGAGATGCCCGAGCTCTCGTGTCCGTGGCCCCAGTTCAGGCCTTGACGACGCCGAGCGGCCGGAGCCGGGCGACCCGTGCCGCCAGCCCGGCGGCCTCACACACGTTCGCCACCTCGTCGACGTCCTTGTAGGCGTACGGTGCCTCCTCGGCCAGCAGCTTCGCAGAACCGGGGCTGATCGCGATCCCTGCCTGCTCCATGTCGCGACGCACTTCCGCTCCGGTGGCGAGACGCCTCGCAGCACCGCGACTCATGAGGCGCCCTGCGCCGTGTGCCGAGGAGTCGAACGCAGGGTTGTCCGAAACACCGCGCAGCACCCACGACGCCGTCCCCATGGAGCCCGGGACGAGAACCGGTTGACCGACTGCGCGGAGGTCTTCGGGTGTGTCGGGGTGGCCCGGACCGAACGCCCGCGTCGCCCCCTTGCGGTGCACACACAGCAGCCTGTCTGTACCGTCGACCGAGTGGGTCTCGAGTTTCGCGAGGTTGTGTGCCACGTCGAAGACGAGGTCGAGACCGAAGTCGTCGGGTCGGGTGCCGAGCACCGAGGCGAACACCCGGCGTGCTTCGTGGGCGAGGATGTGACGGTTTGCCCATGAGAAGTTCGCCGCCGCGGTCATCGCCCCGAGGTAGGCCCGGCCCTCGTCGGAATCGACGGGGACACAGGCGAGTTGGGGATCTGGGATCTGTATGGCGTGACGTGCCATGGCGGGACCCATTGTCTCGAGATGATCCTGACACGTCTGGTGGCCGAGGCCTCTGCTACCGCAGTGGATCATCACGGTGAGGGTCCCGAGACCCAGCCCGAACGCCTCGGCCGCTTTGGTGTCGAGGATCTCGTCGACGACCTGGATTTCGAGGAAGTGATTCCCCGCACCGAGCGACCCGATCTGACCCCCACCCCGCCGCCGTGCCACTTCTGATACGAGATCGGGCCGGGCACCGGCGGACGTCCCCTGTTCCTCGCACCGCTCCAGATCAGCAGCGGTGCCGTAGCCGGCGTCGAGTGCAGCCCGTGCACCGTGTTCGAGGACGCCATCGAGGAGGCCTCGGGCTGCAATCCCTCCCGTCCCGGTCCCGCGCGGAATCCGGGTGCCCAGCCTGGCCATGATGCGGTCCCCGTGTCGCGCGAAGTCTGTCTCGGAGAGATTCGACGACAGGAGGCGGACACCACAACCGATGTCGAACCCCACCCCTCCGGGTGAGACGACACCGCCGCGGTCGATGTCGGTCGCTGCCACGCCACCGATGGGGAACCCGTATCCCCAGTGGATGTCCGGCATGGCATACGAGGCGCCGACGATGCCGGGGAGATGGGCCACGTTCGCAACCTGGTCGACTGCACGGTCCTTTCCCGCCTGTGTGATGAGCGCCTCGTCGGCGAACACGACGCCGGGGACCCGCATTCCACCCGTGCGCGGGATCTCCCACCGGTACGCGTCACGACGCTGTAGCTCCATGGTTCGATTATCCCCCACCGAGGTCGGTTCGGGAAGGGGATGGTGGTTCACCCGTCGAATAGGACGGGCACCATCCGGCTATTCCCGTCAAGGCACCCCCGGTTCACGCCGATGTAGTGCCTATGTAGGGAATGAGGAACTGATGCGGACAGACCGATCCATAGTTGATGACAGAACGGGCCGCCGCGATCCTGATCCTCGGCGTGGCGATGACGCCGACCGAGGTGCAGGCGCACTCAAGTGCGGCATATGCGCAGGGCCCCTAGCCGACCACGAGATCGGTGACCACGCGACCCGGGTCGTGGAGCGCATGTTGAGGATCGGATTCCCAACGCCGGTGGGCAGCAGGCTCCCGTAGCCCGCCACAGCCGGTCGCCACGCTCGAGGTGTGCCTGCTCGCACAACACACGGCAGAGGACGGATCTCGATCGAAGTTGTGTGGCTCGACCTCGTCACCCGTCGCCGAACCGGCCTCAGAACTCGATGACCTGGCGAAGTGCTTCGCCATCCGCGAGACGATCGAGAGCGAGGTTGATGTCGTCCAGCGAGATGCGGTGCGAGACGAGCTTGTCCGTGGGGAAGCGACCCTCGCGGTACAGATCGATGAAGCGTGGAACGTCGCGCGAGGTGACACACGAGCCGAGGTAGCTGCCCCGGATCGTCACGCCGTTGGCGACCAGGGGGGCGAGTCCGAGGTCGTGCGAGACCCCCGGCCCGGGTAGGCCGAGCGTGGTCACCATTCCGCCCCGCCGCACGAGCCTCATTGCGAGATCGAAGCCCTCCAAGGTGCCGGAGGCTTCGATGGCGTGGTCGACGCCACCCTCCGTCAGCTCGGCAACGCGGGCCGGGGTCCGGTCATCCGACACCAGCACGTCGGTCGCCCCGAGTGACGATGCCGACGCAAGTTTCGCCTCGAGCCGGTCGACCGCGACGATCCGCTCCACCCCGGCGGCCCGTGCCCCGAGGATGGCCGAGAGCCCGACGGCTCCCAGGCCGACGACCGCCACGGAATCGTGCTCGCCGACCGCGGCCGTGTTGAGCGCGGTCCCTGCACCGCAGAGCACGGCGCATCCGAAGATGCACGTGTCCCTCGCAGCGAGACCCCGCGGCACCTTCACAGCAGAGGCTTCGGCCACGAGGGTGAACTCGGCGAAGCCCGCCACTCCCATGTGATGGTGGAGCTTCTCCCCGTTGTGGGTCAGGCGAGTACCTCCGGTGAGCAGTTCGCCCTTCTGGTTCGCCGCTGCACCGACATCACAGAGCCACGCCTCGCCACCACGGCACCGGACGCATTGGCCGCACTGGGGCAGATAGGCGAGCACGACGTCGTCCCCTGGTGCAAAGTCTGTCGCACCGGGTCCGACCGCGGTGACCTTCCCTGCGGCCTCGTGGCCGATCACCATCGGCAGCGGCCAGACGCGCGCGCCCGTGACCACAGAGAGATCGGATCGGCACAGGCTCGCGGCGCCTACCTCGATGAGCAGCTCGCCCGCTTGCGGATCGGGCAGCTCGAGCTCGACGATTTCGAGAGGGCGGGACTCGACGTAGGGTCGTGGGAGACCGCGCTCGCGCAGCACAGCGCCGCGAAAGGTGGTCATACCACGGACACCGGGTTGCGATCGACACGCATCGTCAATCAGTCTGGCACACAAGTTCTGTCACCGTGGACGAATCGAACTCACGACCCGACGGTCGAACGCGAGTCGGTTGGCTTACTCTCGTTGTCTTTTGCTTCCGAACCTGGGTGGATTTCGATAGGCAGGAATCCTCGGGACCGGCGTGTGAGGATATGGTTCGAATCCCGCCCCGCCCCTGACGAAACCTCGGGTGCTGCCCGGGGTCTCTGTTCATCAAAGCAGATCTACGAGTGCTCCGGCCAGCCACAGTTTTCGTGGTCGACCCGGTCCCATTGGGACGGACTCGAGGGCCTCGAGCACTCCCCGCTCTTCGAGGGTTCTAAGAGCGGATCGAGCGGATCGAGCGGAGACGTCCAGTGTTTCGGCGGCGCGGCCCACGTCGATGACCGGTGTCGCGGGTAGTTCGGCAAGGAGACGCCTGGCCGTGCCGTCGCTTCGCAGGTCGGAGAGTTCAACTTCCCACCGACTCTGGAGATCGGCGATGGCGTCGGTTAGTCCGAGCACGTGCTCCGCTGAGGTGTGACACACCTCAGCGAACCAGGTCACCCATGGGTCGAGTTGTTCGTCTCGGTATGACCACAGGCCGTGTACGTATCGGTCGGTATTGCGGGCGATCACCGGGCTGAGTGGCGGGACGGCGCGAGTGAGGACGCCACGTCGGCGCAGACACCAGCCAATCAGGGCGCGACCGACGCGACCATTTCCGTCGGCAAACGGGTGGATTGTCTCGAACTGGGCGTGAAGAACAGCCGCCTGCCAGACGGGGGAGAGATCTCTGCGGTTGGCGAATCCGACAAAGTCCTCCATCAGATCGTCGATGAACTCCGGCGGAGCGGGGACGAAGACTGCCGACGGAGGATCCATTCCTCCGATCCAACCCTGCACTTTCCTGAAGGTTCCGACATACTCCCTCGGCAGAGGTGAGTGATGCATGAGGATGTCGTGCCAGCGCAGCATCATCTCGGTCGTCAGGTCCTTGTCCGCGTCGCCGTGAGCAGCTTCCACGGCGTCGATGTTGTCGAGCACCCATTGCGCCGGCTGATCGTGGGTGCCGCCAACCATGGCTTGAAAGAGACGTCGGGGCGTTACCCGGATCCCCTCGATGTCTGACGAGGCCAGTCCCTCGGCTCTTAGTAGCAACCGACCGACCGGATCCCACGCCACCGGGGTTTGGGCACCGATCTGGCTGAGCGCGCTGACTGCCTGGTCGCATGCTCGGAGGGTGCTGTTGGAGATGGAGAACCCTGTCTCCGCGATGAGCGGCGCGACGAAGGCCTCGAACGGTCTACCGCCCTCAGACGGCCACTTCCGTTTCACAATGGTCATGCTGACATACTAGGTCAGTTTTATGATGGTTAACAGATAACCTTCCAGAAACTACGCAATTACGGAAAGGAACAGGATCCATCGGCGCCACCGGGCAACGAGGCATTAAATGAGAGCGAACTGCTCTTCGGTGGGCTCTGCTCAGCAGTACCAGGGCTCGGTGAGATACGGAATCGTCGCTCTTGGAGGGACATCATCGACGTGGGGCTCGAAGAGTGGTACAGCATCATGGCCACCGGCTGTGTTGGCTGCCCCCCACACCTCGTTGAAGATCTCGATGCGCGACATGCCCGCGGCTTGGCCCTCCTGGGCGATCCGAGCAATCTCGGCGAAGAGCCTGTCGACATCGGGATCTGGATGTCTCCACGGGTAGACGAGCTCCCGCTCGTCGAACCCACCCACAAGATCCGTGATCTCCGGCAGCTCGAGCAGTTTGCTTCCGGCGGGTATGAGAAGGCGTATCGCGTACTGCACCGGGGTCATGTGATCCACCAGGTCGAGGGCAGCCAGCGTGCTCAGGAACTCGACGTAGCCGTCGAGCGTCGTCCACGGCGTGAAGGTCACGAACGTGGGGTTGAGGTTGAGCCCTGCCCGACGCAATACATCGATGACAACCTCGAGGTCCGCCCGCGTGTGGTGTTTGTCGAACCTCTCCAGGGTTCGGTCGTCGAACGACTCGACGGCGCTGGTCACCAGCACGCACCCTGTCTTTGCAAGGTCTGGGAGCAGGTGTGCGTGCTTGGCAAGGTGCTCGACCTTGATCGTGACGTCGTACGTGAGGTCGGGGAACTCCTTGTGCATGCGACGGGCGATGCGCAGTCCATGGGTCGGGCCGTTGAAGAAGTCCGGGTCCCCGAACGTGATGTGCTCTGCCCCCGAGCGGACCTGACGGCGAATGTCCTCGAGCACGATGTCGGGCTGCACGACGACGAATCTGCCGTTGTACACCGGGACCACGGGACAGTGTCGGCAGAGGTGTTGACAGCCCCGAGAGGCCTCGGTGTAGCCGACGAGGCGGGACACCTCGGGGGATACCTGGAGCCTGGCGTACTTCTCGAGCCCTGGGAGGCCCGTGCGGTCCGGGACCTTGAACTTCTGGCGGCGGAGAGAGATCCTCGGTTCGGTCTGGACGAGCGGTTTCCGGGGGTGGCCGATCACCCGGTTGTAGACGTTGACCAGTCCTTCCTCGAAC
>CAZWMX010000054.1:0-7724 GCA_964635205.1 uncultured Acidimicrobiaceae bacterium
CTGAGGTTCTCGACAGCGGGCGGTGCGGTCAGAACTGGACGCCGCGGGTGAGGGCCCCGTCGATGACGAGGTTCGTCCCTGTCGTGAAGCTCGATACCGGGCTCGACAGGAACACGACCCCTGTGGCCATCTCGTGGGGTGTGCCCATCCGGCCCGTCGGGTTCAGGTTCATCGCCATCTCGAAGAGCTCCGTGTTGTCCTGCTCGATGCTCTCCCAGACACCACCGGGGAAGTAGGTGTTGCCGGGCGACACGGTGTTCGCCCGGATCCCTTTGCCTGCGAGGTGGAAGGCGAGACCCTGGATGTAGGCGATGATCGCGGACTTGGCCGTCGCGTAGGGTCCGGAGGCGAAGTCGACCTCCCGCCCCGAGACACTTGCGATCGCAACGATCGAAGCGGCGTCGCTCGCCTCGAGGTGCGGCATTGCTGCCTTGACGAGACGAACCGTCCCCATGAGGTCCACGTTGAGCGACGTGTCCCAGTTCTCGTCCGTGTCGGGGATGGCGAGGGCAGACACGTTGCTCACCACCATGTCGATGCCGCCGAACCGCTCGGCGGACTCCTCCACCCAGGCGGCGACACCCGACGCATCACCCATGTCCACGGTCGAGCCGACCACCTGGGGCCCGGTGCCCGAGAGCGCCTCCTCGGTCGCGGTGACATCGTCGGCCGTGCGGGCGCAGAAGCCCACATTGGCGCCCTCGTCGAGAAAGCGTTCGACGATCGCCCTGCCGATCCCTCGGGTGCCTCCCGTCACGAGAGCGGTGCGTCCGGTGAGCTGTAGATCCATGTGTGGTTCCTTCCTGGGTCGTGGACTGCGGGCAGCGGGCCCCGAGCCGGCTAGAGCTGTCGGGCCCTGGCCCGAAGATCTGTGTGTATCCCGCCGAAGGCATCGACCTTCGGCATCGGGGACTTCGCCGCCTTCACCACGACGGAGTAGTTGACGTCCACCACATTGGCGACCGGCACCTCGGTCGTCTGGGCGAGGAGCTGATAGGCGTCCATCTGGTGGAGGCCGAAGAGCTCCTCGTACCACCGCACCATCTCGACCTGTGCGATACGCCACGAGTCCTCCATCGGGCGAGACGACCCGACCGCCATCCAGTAGTCGTCGGTCTCGAGCCGTGGCCACAGCGGGGCGTTCCCCTTGATGAGGTCGACGATGATGGTCGAGTTCATTGCACCCTCCACAGCGGTGCCGCACGCCTCGCCCTCGCCCTGGCGGTAGTGGCCGTCGCCGAGGGAGAACAGGGCACCCTCGACGTTGACGCCGAGGAAGGCGGTGGTCCCGGCTCGCATCTCCGGGGTGTCCATGTTCCCGCCGAACCGCTCGGGGACGAGTGAGGAGCGAACCTCACCACCCGCAGGTGCGACCCCGACGGTGCCGAGCATCGGGTTCATCGGCAGCTCGACGGCGAAGTCACCGAAGCGGGCCTGGAACCCGACGGTGTTCGCCGCCCTGTCGACCTCGTAGATCCACGTGGTATCGGGAAGAGCGTCCTGGAGGTTGACCGTGCGATCGGTCCCGGTGAGGCCACCGAAGAACGGGATCGCAGCCGAGGCGCCCCAGTCTCTCGCCGGTGTGAGATCCACGATGTGGATGACGAGCGTGTCACCCGGTTCGGCGCCCTCGACGTGGAACGGCCCGGTCTGGGGGTTCACAGAGCCGAGGTCGACCTTCTCACTCGAGAGATCGTCGACGCTGCGCAAGGCGTGGTTGAACGCATCCTCGGACCACAGCCGCAGGGCGGTGCCCGGTGTGATCGACATGACGGGCGCCACACCCCCGAAGGTATACGCGTACTGCTCCCGATCCGGTGTGAACTCGATGACGTCCATACCCGTCCAATCCTAGCCACCCGTCCCCGAGCCTGACCTCCCGCCTCACCAAGCTCATGCTTCCGTCCTCCCTCGATGGGCGGACGGATCTGTTGCATGTGTGGAGACAGCTTCGAGGTTCCACGACTCGGCCTCCGAGTCGACGAACCAGGTCTCTGCCCCCATAGACGACAGGGCGAGGGCATGCACGACACCACACACCCGCGCTGAAGCGGTTGCGCCCTGCCGGCCGATGCTCTGCGTGCTACGTTCTTCTGTCGAATCGTGCGACGGTCTCCACGTGGTAGGTCTGGGGGAACAGGTCCACGGGGGTGGCTTCGATGAAGTCGTAGCCGTAGTCGGCAAGCATCTTGGCGTCCCTTGCGAGGCTTGCGGGGTCACAGGCCACGTAGGCGATCCGGCGGGGCATCGCCGACGTCACCGCCTCGATGCCTCGTTGGCCGAGACCCTTTCTCGGCGGATCGACCACGGCTACATCCCAGTACTCGTCGAGTGACTCGATGTCCTTCGTGAAGGTGCCCGTGACCAGGTTGTGGTCGACGCCGGCAGCATCGAGGTTCCTGCGGGCAGCAGCGACGGCTCCGTGGGTCGATTCGATGCCAACAACGCGATCCGCGGCCTGCCCGACCGTTGCGCCGAAGAGCCCAACCCCGCAGTAGCCGTCGAGAAGCGTGTCGTCTTCCTCCACCTCGAGCACGTCCGCCACAAGGCCGACGAGCGCCTCTGCCCCAGGCGTGTTGCTCTGGAAGAACCCTCCGAGGGGTATCCGGAACGTGACATCCGAAACGATCTCTGTGAGGCGTGGATCCCCGATCGCGGGTCGTATGCGGCTGCCGGTGCGATGGGCGACCGGGACACCCCAGGACTCGGCACTCTCGGGCATGTCACCGTCGACGATGGCCACGAGATCCCCTGTCCGGGTACCGGCGCGCAGCGTGAGGCGCTCCACACCTTCGAGGTTGCCGAGCCTTTCGTACACGGCCTGGAGCTCCGCGACGAGGAGCGGGCACTGCTCGAGATGGACGATGTCGTGGCTCCGAGGCCTGAAGAGCCCGGGACGTCCGTCGACGACGTGGAAGTCCATGCGATTCCGGTACCCGAGGTCCGGTCCGACCTTGACCGTGTCATGGACGATCGGGTCCTCTATGCGCCCCAGATGCTCGAGCTGGCTGCGGACCGTGTCGTGTTTCCAGGAACGCTGGGTGTCGCCGTCGGTGAACTGCCACTGGCAGCCGCCACACACCTCGGCGTAGGCGCACGGCGGCGTTCTGCGCTTCGGGGACGGCTCGATGATGTCGACGAGCACGGCTCTGGCCCAGGAACCACGATCTTCGACGATCGAGGCCTCGATCACCTCACCGGGCATGGCGCCTGCAATGAAATGGGCCTTGCCATCCTTGCGCGCAATCGCCTCCCCGCCGTGGGCGATGTCATGTGGGTGGAGCTCGACCATGCCGGTAACCTACAGTCTCGGTCCGACTCATGACACGAAGGAACCCGCGCCGATGAACTCAATCCACACGTTCCACGCGAACTGGTTCTACGTGGCGGTCGCCACGAACGGAATCGTCGGTGTGTGGGGTCTCGTGCTCGCGCTGATGAAGCGAACACCGCCGAAGTCCTTCGCATGGGCGCGGGGAGCCGCCATTGTCGCGATCCTCATCCAGGTCGCCGCCGGGGTCTATCTCTACAGCAACGGCGTCAGGCCGGGCAACGCGTTCCACGTGTTCTACGGCGTCGTCATCGTGGTGATACTCACCCTCGCCTACGTCTATCGGTCGACCATGGCGCGCAAACCGGCCCTGACCTATGGGATCCTCCTGCTGTTCGTCATGGGGTTGGGTCTCCGCGCATGGGCGAACGTGTCGTGACGTTCCCGTCTAATCTCTACCACTGATACTGAAAGGGATTCGATGCTGCAAGGTAAACGTCTACTGATCACAGGCGTTCTCACGGACGATTCGATCGCGTGGCACACGGCACGCGTCGCACAGGAGCAGGGTGCACAGGTTGTGCTCACCGGGTTCGGTCGCGGTCTCAGGCTGACGAAGCGGTCGGCGAAACGGCTGCCGGACGAAGCCGACGTCTTCGAGCTCGACATCAACGATACGGATCACATGGACGCACTCGTTGCGAGTGTCCGTTCGAAGTGGGGGAGCCTCGACGGCGCCCTGCACGCAATCGCATACGCACCCGAGGATGCCCTCGGCGGCTCGTTCCTCGAGACACCTGCCGAGTCGGCCTCAACGGCGTTCATCACATCAGCCTTCTCCTACAAGACGCTCACGGTCGGTCTTCGTCCTTTGTTCAACGAAGCCGGAGGGGGATCGGTCGTAGGTCTTGATTTCGACAACTCGACTGCGTGGCCCTCATACGACTGGATGGGGGTATCGAAGTCCGCTCTGCAGTCCGTGAATCGATACCTGGCCAGATACCTCGGCCCTGAGAAGATTCGCACCAACCTCGTTGCCGCCGGGCCGCTCGCCACCGTTGCGGCGAAGTCCATCCCAGGGTTCGTGCAATACGACAAGCTGTGGGCGATCCGTGCGCCCCTTGGCTGGGACACGTCCAACCCCGAGCCGGTGGCCAACATGGCGTGCCTCCTGTTCTCCGATTTCGCCTCCTCGACCACCGGTGAGATCGTTCACGTCGATGGTGGATTCCACGCCGTCGCGGCAGGAATCACGGAAGGTCTGTAGCGACACCCGTTGGTATTGCAACCGTGAATGTTGCTCCACCGCGAGGGGTCGGTTCGTACCACACGCGTCCACCCATTGCCTCGGCGAGACCCTTGACGATCGAGAGGCCCAGTCCGGCGCCGCCCTTCGAGCGTGTGGCGTGTGGCTGGAGCTGGGTGAAACGTTCGAAGATCAGGTCGTGTTGCTCGTATGAGATCCCCGGTCCGTGATCAACAACCGATATGTATACCTCGCCGTGCCCGCTCGACGTAGTGACCTCGATCGGACCGTCTCCGCCGTACTTGATCGCGTTGTCAACAAGATTCGTCACGATCCGGGCCAGGTGATCCGGGTCCGACCGCACATGTTCCGCGCCGAGGGTCGGCTCGTGCGTGACCCGTTCGCCATCGGGTAGGGATGCAATGAGGTCGGCGAGGAACGGTTCGAGCTCGATCTGCTCCGGCCTCACAGGTAGCGAATCCGCTTCGATCCGCGACATGACGAGGAGATCCTCGATGAGTGTCCTGAGTCGGTTCGCCTGCTTGGCGGCCATCGCGATCAGTTGTTGCGCCCTTGGGTCTTCCGGCAGAAGCTCTGGTCGCCGCAATGTGTCGATCGCTCCGATGATCGACGTGAGCGGGGTCCTCAGCTCGTGGGAGACAACCGAAACGAAATCGGTCTTCAGCTGGGCGAGTTCCGCCATGCGTTCGCCGGTGGTCCTGGCCTCCTCGAAACGAGCCATCTGATTCAGGACGAGGGCTGCCGGGGCGGCTACCGATTCGAGGGTTTCGATGTCGTCGTCGGTGAAGTCCGTCGCCTTGTCCCCGACGAGAAGTACCCCGATGGTGCGGTTCTCCACGCGCATTGCCACCACCGCGACCCGTTCCGCTTCGAGTTCTTTGGCGAGCCGATCATGCGTCGTCCCGTCGTTGGTGTTGTTGATGACGGTGGCATCTCCGCTCATGAACACGCGCTGGGATATGCCGGGCTCGTCGAGGCCGAGTGAGAGCTCGTCCGCGCTGACCGTGTGGCCCGAGACCCAGATCGGAGACATCAACTCGAGGCGTTCAGCCGCGGAGTCATAGAGAAGTACGAGGCCGATTCGCGCATTCACCGAGTCGGCGACTCGGCCTATCAGCTCGGGGAGCACGTCCTTGAGTTTGGTGCCGGCACCGATCGTTCTGGATACCTCGTACAGGTGGGTGAGCTCCTGTTCCTTTCGGGCGAGTTCGGCCCCTCGAAATGCGACAGATCGGTATGCAGCGTCGGTTGCCTCGAGCTGGGTCCTGATGCCGACCGAGATGAGGAGCACGAATACGACTACCCCGACGAACGGGAGCACGTGCCCGACGAACGCTACGGGCTCGATATCGCCTGCACCGTAGACGGCTGCGCCGAACGCGACGGTGGCGCCGATGCCAAGCGTGATCAACGCACGGCTCGGGATCAGGGTTGCCGCCGCGAAGAAGATCACGAGGAGGAGGCCGATGCCGTTTGGGTCCTCGATGGTTGATGTCTCGTACAGGATGATGGGCAGAAGCGCCGCGACGCTCCAGATCAGGATCGTCCAGTCACCCACACCTGATGTCAGCATTGTTCGCCAGGGAGCCAATGTGACGATCAGGAGACCCACGGCGAATCCGCCGAGCATGGTCGTGACGGCCAGATCGATTACGGCGTCGAGGGACAGCACCCAGATCAGGAACATGACCATGCCGAACCACGAGACGATCAGACCCGTGTGAATCACACGGATCCGGTAGTCGATGATCAGGTCCCTGTCGGTCAATTGGTCAAACCCCTTACCAGGTCGGCTCCCACGGTAACCTCTCCACATGGCGCGGGTACTTCTTCTCTTCGGCGGACGTTCATCGGAACATGAGGTTTCGTGCGCGTCGGCGGTGTCTGTACATGATGCCCTCACCGAGGGCGGTCACCGTGTCATTCCGGTGGGAATCGACCGCGATGGGGATTGGCACCTCGCCGATCCGACGTTCCGCCCATTCAAGGCGGATGGTCGGGCTGTCGAGATGAGTGTTCCATCCGGAGCGCTGCGGGTTGTGGGCAACGATGTGGGGTTCGACGTCGTGTTTCCCGTGCTGCACGGTCCACAGGGCGAGGATGGGACGGTTCAGGGGCTGCTCGAAACATGTGGTGTTCCCTATGTGGGCTGTGGTGTGCTCGGAAGCGCACTTGCAATGGACAAGGACCTTGCGAAGCGCGTGTGCCGGGCGGCGGGAATCGAAACTGCTCCGTGGGTGTGTGTCGTTCGCAACGACTGGGACAAGGATCCACGTTCCGTGATCGGTGAGGCTGAGCACAGCATCGGTTATCCGGCTTTCGTCAAGCCGTCCGCGCAGGGCTCTTCGATAGGTGTCCGAAAGGTTCGCGACGAGGCGCAGTTGAAAGAAGCGATCAACGCAGCCTTCCGCTACGACTCGAAGGTGCTCATCGAGCGTGCAATCGACGCCCGCGAGATCGAGGTAGCCGTATTGGACGGGCCGCGGGCGTCCGTTGCGGGCGAGGTGATCGTCGAGACCGAGTTCTACACATACGATGCCAAATACGCCGACGATTCCTCCCGTTTCGAAGCGCCGGCTCAACTGTCCGAGTCGGCGGGGAAACGAGTGAGCATCCTCGCAGAGAACGTATTCACCGCGCTCGGCTTGAACGGATTGGCTCGGGTCGACTTCCTCTACGACAGAGTGTCCAGAAGGTTCCTGTTCAACGAGGCGAATACGCTTCCCGGGTTCACGTCGATCTCAGGTTTCCCGAAGATGTGGATCGCCTCCGGCATGACCTACTCCGAGTTGTGCTCACATCTCGTTGATGCCGCATTCGAGCGCCACGAAGAACGCGGACGACTGGCGATCCGCTAGCCGCCCCTCGATCGCCGAGCCTAGATCCGAACAACCGGGCAGGTGAGTGTCCGAACGATGCCGACGACCGGTTGGATCTGTGTCACGACGAGGTGGCCGAGTGCGTCGACATCCGCTGCCTCCGCCGACACGATGACGTCGTAAGGACCCGTAACGGCTTCTGCCGAGTCGACGCCGTCCAGCTCCTTGATCGCACGAGCGACGTCCGATGCCCGACCGCTGTCGGTCTGGATGAGTACATATGCTTGGACCATGAACGGCACTCTAGCTGTTTCCGGAGGTCGGACGCCCGTGTCGTCGAGTCGTATTACGTATTACGTATTACGTA
>CAZWMX010000054.1:7824-11526 GCA_964635205.1 uncultured Acidimicrobiaceae bacterium
ACAGGAGGATCGGACCCTCGCCTACCTCGCCGACATACCGGTCGACCGGGTCAAGGGCGTGGGCGTCATCTCGGTGAAGAAGCTGGAAACCGAGGGCATCCGGTCTGTTGCCGATCTGTTGCTCACGGTGCCCCGGCGGTATCTCGACCGAAGCCAGATCTCGGATCTGGCCACGACACCGCTCGGGGAGGTCGTAACGGTTGGGGGAACGGTGACTTCGTTCAACAAGCGCCGGATCTCACGCGGCAGGACGATGGTGGAGGCACGGGTCGCTGATAGGACGGGATCCGTGCGCTGTGTGTGGTTCAACCCGTACATGAAGTTGGACGTGGGAGAGGAGGTTGCCCTGGCGGGAGAGATCAAGTCGTACAAGGGCTCGCTGCAGATGACGAGCCCGGCCGTCGACCGGTTCGGCCGTATGACAGAGGCAGAGACCGGACGGGTGCTGCCCATATATCCCACAGTCGGCGGCATGAAACCGAATGATGTGCGTAACGCAGCGGCGAACGCCCTCAGACGTTCTGTCCCGCTCGTCGACGTCGTACCCGTTGCCATACTCGACCGTTTCGGCCTCGTTGACCGCACCTCTGCCCTTTCCAAGATCCACGCACCCGAGTCATTCGTAGAGGTCGAACCCGCACGGCGGCGCCTCATCTTCGACGAGTTCCTGCGAATCCAGATGGCGCTCAAGGTTCGTGCGTATGACGAGTTCGAGTCCCAGGTCGGCGTTCCGAACTCGGTGAAAGGAGAGCTGTTTCACCGGTTCGTCGACACGCTTCCCTACCGGTTGACCGGTGCCCAGGATCGTGTGCTCAACGAGCTGCTTGGTGACATGGAAGCCCGGACACCGATGCATCGACTCCTCCAGGGTGAGGTTGGGTCGGGCAAGACGGTTGTTGTCATCACCGCACTGCTGACATCGGTCGAGAGCGGACATCAGGGCGCAGTCATGGCACCAACCGAAGTGCTCGCCACCCAGCATTACCTCGGCACCGAACTGGCTCTCGAGGACTCGGGCATGGCGCCGACCCGTGAGGACGTCGGAGCCGGCGGAACCGGGTCCCTGTTCGCCGAGGAGACGCTGGCTACGCGGCCCGTCCGGATCGGTCTGTTCACGGGAAGCCGTGTCACCACGAACTTCGTGGTGGGGGACGTGTCGCGCAACCAGGGTCTCGAGTGGCTTGCCGACGGAACCATCGACCTCGCCTTCGGCACACAGGCCCTGATCCAGAGCGATGTTGCGTTCCACTCGCTCGGCATGGCCGTTGTTGATGAACAGCATCGATTCGGAGTCGAGCAGCGGGTGGTGATGCGCGACAAGAACCAGGGTGAGGGTGTTCCGGATCTTCTTCTCATGACCGCAACACCGATCCCGAGAACGCTGGCGATGACGTTGTACGGAGACCTGAAGGTGTCCGTCATCGACGAGATGCCCGAGGGTCGTGTGCCCGTCGTGACCGATGCAGTGTCGGGAGAGGCCGATGATGCGATCGACCGCCGAATACGGGAAGCCGTCACCGCCGGTGGTCAGGTGTTCGTCGTGTGTCCCCTGGTGGAGGACTCGGACAAGATCGAAGCGAAATCGGCCGAATCGGAGTTCGCACGGGTGCAATCCGCCCTGCCGGAGATCTCCTCGGCGCTCCTGCACGGTCAGATGGCAGCGGATGAGAAGGCCGAGATCATGCATCGCTTCCGTGGAGGCGACGTCGACATCCTGGTGGCCACCACGGTGATCGAGGTCGGCATCGACGTGCCGAATGCAACGCTCATGGTCATCCGTACAGCCGACCGGTTCGGTCTGAGCCAGCTCCACCAGTTGCGGGGACGCGTCGGGCGAGGGGAGCGCAGTGGTTCGTGTCTCCTGTCGTCTGATCCGACAACCCCCGATGGAGAGCGGAGAATCGAGGCGATGCTCGGATCGACCGACGGGTTCGAACTGTCTGAGATCGACCTCGAGATCAGGGGTCAGGGGACCGTGTTCGGTGGTGCCCAATCCGGAGCAGCCGATCTGCGTCTCGGTGATATCCTCAGGGACCACGAACTGCTCGAAGCTGCGAGCACCGTCGCCACAGAGGCAGTCGACCAAGACCCGAACGGTCCACTCGTATCGGACCTGATGCATGAAGTGGCGATGCTCTTCGGAGACTCGGCGGAGTGGCTCACAAGGAGCTGATATGAGGATCATCACAGGAGCAGCCAAGGGCAGGAAACTCACCGCACCCAAGGGGGGAACCCGTCCGATGACCGGCCGAGCGCGCGAGTCGTTGTTCTCGATCCTGT
Source organism: uncultured Acidimicrobiaceae bacterium (assembly GCA_964635205.1). Taxonomy (GTDB): domain Bacteria; phylum Actinomycetota; class Acidimicrobiia; order Spongiisociales; family UBA5794; genus B3-G11. The sequence continues at coordinate 10,105 of CAZWMX010000054.1, forward strand.
CGGACCGATTGGCCGGTGCCGTCGTCCTGGATCTGTTCGCCGGCAGTGGATCGCTCGGGTTGGAGTCGCTGAGCAGAGGCGCCAAAGACGTGGTGTTCGTCGAACGGGACCGTATCGCCGCCAGGATTCTCAGGGAGAACGTCGAGCGGGTCGACCTTGGTGGCACGGTCCGCGAGCAGGGGGTCAAACCGTTCCTGCGCTCAGAGACGGATCGATACGACCTGATCTTCGTCGATCCACCGTACGGCGACGACGACGACAGTGTGCGATCCGTGCTCGAATTGCTCGACGCAGTGCTCGCGACTGATGGTGTGGTTGTGTTGCATCGCCAGGCCCGAAGTGTCGTGGAACTGCCGGATTTCCTCGGCACAGTCGACGAGCGACGGTACGGTGATGCTGTCATAACCATGATGGAGAGGGCAGAAGAGTGATAACAGCGCTCGTTCCCGGGAGCTTCGACCCACCAACCAAAGGGCATCTCGACGTTGTCGAGCGCTGCGCCGCCTTGTTCGACGAGGTCATCGTGGCTGTCGTTCACAACCCGTCGAAGACACCGCTGTTCACCGCGGCCGAGCGTGTTGAACTGCTCGAACGGTGCACGGATGATTGGCCGAACGTACGAGCGGCCTCCTTTGAGGGTTTGCTCGTCGACTTCGCCAAGGAGGTCGGCGCCACGACGGTTGTCAAGGGTCTGCGGGCAGTCACGGACTTCGAGTCCGAGATCCAGATGTCCCAGATGAATCGCTACCTGTCGGGCGACGTTGTTTCGTTGTTCGTTGCGACGAAACCCGAGTTCGGGTACCTATCCTCTTCCCTTGTCAAAGAGGTAGCGCGTCTTGGCGGATCGGTGGATGGGCTGGTGCCCGGTCCGGTCGCCACTGCGCTGAAGGAGCGTCTGCAATGACCGATCAACCTGACGAGCAAGCCCCGTCCCCTCCGGCACCGGGACGTCTCGCCGACCTTCTCGAAGAGCTCATCACCGAGATAGAGAACGCCAGGGCGGTTCCCCTGTCGAACAACGTGATGATCAGCCAGGAAGACATGCTCGACCGGCTCCACGAGGTGGCAGAGGAGCTCCCGGAGGAACTTCGCTCGGCTCGCTGGATGGTGCGTGAGCGCGAGTCATACATCGCGCGGACGAATGAACGAGCCCAGGAGCTCGTGAACAAGGCCAGGGGCGAATCTGAGCAGCTCGTCTCTGAGAACTACATCGTCCAGGAAGCCGTCGAAGAGGCGAACTCGCTGATCCGCAACGCCGAGAACGAGGCCCGTCGCATCAGGCTCGAGGCCGAGGACTACGCCGAGAGGCACCTGTCGGAAGCCGAGACGGTCCTTGGTGAGTTGTACCGCTACGTGACGGAGGCGAGAGCGGAGCTCCATCAAGCGTTGCCGGCTGCGCCGGAACCACCGGTGAGCCAGTAG
>CAZWMX010000054.1:11626-14884 GCA_964635205.1 uncultured Acidimicrobiaceae bacterium
CCTTCCTTCTCAATGTCTCGGACCTCCTCGGTAACGAGGCTTCGTCGCGTTCTGTGACGGTGGCGGCGCCCGTCGACTGGAGGGTCGAGATGATCGAGGTCATCAACGACCCGCCTCTTGAAGCTGATCTCGTGCTGCACCCGGTCTCAGGGGGTGTCGCCGTTACCGGTAGGGCCCGCTTCACGACGAAGGACACGTGCTACCGCTGCCTCCGGGAAACGCTGACCGACCGTGATACGTCGATCGGCGCACTTTTCGATGCGAGTAACGACGATGATGAGACCTATCCTCTCGAGGGTTACGAGATCGACGTTTCACAGATGCTTCGCGATGAGGTGCTTTTGTCGCTTCCGATGATCGAGGATTGTGGCGATGACTGTCCCGGAGTTGTGAGTAGCGCACAAACAGACTTGAATACAGATCTCTCGGGTGACGATGGCGAGTCGCGCTCGCCCTTTGCGGTCCTGAAGGGCCTTCTCGAACCCGAGGATCGAACGGAATAGGATTTCACATGGCTGTCCCCAAAAAGAAGATGTCGCGGTCCCGCACACGTCGCCGCAAGGCACAGTGGAAGGTTGCCCGACCGACCGTTTCCCGTTGCCCCCAGTGCAACGCACCGCACGCGCCTCATCGCGTATGCAAGGAGTGCGGCACATACAAGGGTCGCGAAGTAATACCGACGTCGTAGCTCACATGCCACTCATCGCCGTCGACGCCATGGGGGGCGACACTGCTCCCCGTGAGCTCGTCGAAGGTGCGATTCTCGCGGCACAGCACGGAGTTCGAGTCGCCCTGATCGGCGACGAGTCCCAGATCTCACCGCTTCTCGAGGGGAGGGGTGTTGACATCGCTGTACGACATGCCTCCCAGGTCATCACCATGGATGATGTGCCGGCGCGTGCCATTCGTGACAAGAAGGACGCCTCCGTCGCCGTGGCAGCTCGTATGGTCGCCGCGGGTGAAGCAGACGCCATGGTGTCGGCTGGGCCCACGGGTGCTGCACTGGCGTCGGCTGCGTTCCTCATCGGGCGTCTGCCCGGCGTGTCGAGGCCGGGAATCGCTTCGATCTTCCCAACCGGTCACGTTGTCATGGATGTGGGTGCGAATATCGAGTGCAAACCGGAGCACCTGCTCCAGTTCGCGGTCATGGGGGCCGCGCTCTGCACCGTCTACCAGGGCATCGAGAACCCCAGGGTTGGTCTGCTCAATATCGGGGAGGAAGCCTCGAAGGGTCGCGAACTCGAGAAGGGAGCGTTCCGCCTCATGAAGGAGAGCGCCGCTGTGAACTTCGCCGGGAATGTCGAAGGCCGCGACCTTGCAACGGATGTGGCCGACGTCATCGTCACAGACGGGTTCACAGGGAACGTCCTGCTCAAGACAGGCGAGGGCACCGGCAAGGTCATCCAGAGGATGATCCTCGAAACACTTGCCAGACCCGAGTACGTCGACGCGGTGCAGGACCTCATGCCCGCATTCATGGAGATCCGCGAGCGGCTCAGCGCTGAGACCGTCGGCGGCGCCCATCTCGTCGGAACCAAGGGTGTCGTCGTCATCGCTCACGGCTCATCGTCCCGTATCGCCATTGGCAATGCGATCGAGATCGCGGCTGAAGGTGCAGCGAGCGGTCTGGTCGACAAGGTGCGCGCAGGTATTGCGGCAGCGGTCCACTGACGTGGCCGGTGACACGGATGGCCTCGGCCTGGTCCAGGAGACCATCGGCTACCAATTCAGCGACATTTCGTTGCTCGTCACCGCACTGACACACTCCTCGTACGCATCTGAGCACGATGTTGAGTCGTACGAGCGTCTCGAGTTCCTCGGTGATGCGGTTCTCGAGCTCGCCATCACGGCAGAGATCTATGGGGCGCTGCAAGGCGCGTCTGAGGGACGCATGACCCGAGTGCGAGCAGCTCTCGTCGACGAAGCAACACTCGCCGGGGTCGCACGGTCCATCGGGCTCCCTGCCGCCATCAAGCTCGGCGTCGGTGAAGATCGTTCCGGCGGTCGCGATCGTTCTTCGATTCAGTCAGATGTGGTCGAGTCCATCTTCGGTGCCGTGTACATCGATGGCGGAGTGGATGCAGCCTTCGACGTCGTTCGCCGACTGCTTGGGGACACCGTCGCCGATCGTATGGCTGCCTCCCAGGTCTCGGACAGCAGATCCAGTCTCCAGGAGCACCTGGCGCGGACGGGACGCGTCGTTTCCTTCGAGTACGAGCGCAGCGGGCCCGACCACGACACGATCTACACCGCAACTGCATACGTCGATGGGAAAGTGATAGGCACAGGCTCTGGAGGCTCCAAGAAGACAGCCGCATTGGATGCAGCGCGAGCTGCGCTCGCCTCCGACCTCTGACCTGTGGTTTCTGACTGCTGATTGCTGATTGCTGATTTCTGGCATCTGACACCTGACATGCTTACATTCGTGTAATTCACTCTGGTAACCTCTAACACCGTGAAACTGAAACATCTGACACTTCGGGGGTTCAAGTCGTTCGCGGATCGCACGCGTCTTGACTTCTCCTCAGGCGTAAACGTGGTCGTTGGTCCGAATGGCGCCGGCAAGTCGAACATCCTCGATGCCCTCGCCTGGGTCATGGGGACCCAAGGGACGAAGTCCCTCCGAACGGACAAGATGGAGGATGTGGTGTTCGCCGGCACGGAAACCCGACCGCCCCTGTCACGGGCAGAAGTGTCGCTTTCGTTCGCCAATGACGACCAGATCATGCCCCTCAACCTTGCGGAGATCACGATCACCCGCAGGCTGTTTCGAGATGGAACCTCTGAGTATGAGCTGAACGGCGCACCGTGCCGACTGCTCGACATCCAGGATCTGCTTTCGGACGGTGGCATCGGGCGGCACCAGCACGTTCTCGTCGGCCAGGGCCAGGTCGGCGATGTCCTCAACGCACGACCAGAGGACCACAGGGCCGTGATCGAGGAGGCAGCAGGTGTGACGAAGCATCGCAGCCGCAGGGAGAGAGCCATGAGAAGGCTCGAGCGGACCGATCACGATGTCGAGCGACTCGACGACATCCTCTCCGAGAAGAAGAAGATGATGCGCCCTCTCAAGCGCCAGGCGAACGCCGCAGCGCGTTACGACTCGGTGAGGGACGAGGCACTGGCGCTGCGGCTCTGGCTCGGAGGCGAAGAGCTCAGAGGGATCGCTGCACGACAGAAGTCTGCAACCGTCGAACGCAACCGGGCAGCAGAGGTGCGTGACCGATCCGACGTCGAGCTCGATCAACTCCGCGAGAC
>CAZWMX010000055.1:0-1286 GCA_964635205.1 uncultured Acidimicrobiaceae bacterium
TCGAAGTCCTCCGCCGAACCGTTCGCCGCGACGATCATCAGCGCAGCGTCCGCTATCTCAGGATCGACGACATCGTCAGAGCCGAAGACCGTACGCGCCATTTCGATGGTCTCGCGATCCCTGCCCAGGTTCCCCAACGACTTGAGTAGCAGTCCACGAGTTGCCCGTTGGCGCTCGGACTCACCGTCGCCAGCTGTCCAGCCGAGCTCATCGGCCTTCCGAGACACAAGCCCGGTCACGAACGCTTGCATCGCATCGCGATCGTCGGATGACACCACGCGGTCGAGTTCACCGAGCCCTGAGAGAGCAACAGCCCACACATCAAGCTCATCTTCGTCGGTGAGGTTCGACACGAGCGAGAGGAAGTCGCTTCCCATCACGTCGCCTGCCAGCACATTGGCAAAAGCGTCGGAGACCACCGAATACCGCTCCATCGAGTCGAGGTCGGAGAGGCGGCCGATCACGCCATCGAGCAAGTCACCTTCATAGCTCACCCGGTAGAATCCCTCACCGCCGGCGTTCACGACAAGATCCTGACCGGCTTCGATCGTCACCGGATGTTCTCCGAGCACGACCCTGCCTTCGCCACTATCCGAGCGATACAGCACCGGGACCCGCCAGGTCGTCTCTCCCTCGCCGAGGAGGCGGAAATGCTCCTGGGACAACGCGTATCCGTCGCTTTCGACCGATACCGACAGCCTCGGGTAGCCGCCCTGGAAGATCCATGTATCCATGATCTCTCCGACCGGCTCTCCGGACTCTGCCTCGAGTGCCGCCCACAGATCCGGCGTGTCAGTGTTCGAATAGGCGTGCTCCTTGAGGTACCGGGTCACACCGGCTCTGAAGGTCTCCTCACCGAGGTACTGCTCCAACATTCGCAGAACAGAGGATCCCTTCTGATAGGTGAGCACATCAAACATGGCATTCGCCTCCTCCGGCGAGGCGACCTCCAACTCGATCGGCCGGGTCGCTGCAAGCGCATCGGTTTCCTGGCTCATCGCGCGGGAACCGGAGAACGACAGCCACCTCTTCCACTCCGGCCTGTACGCATCGACGCACTTCATCTCCGCAAACGTGGCAAACGCTTCATTCAGCCAGATGCCGTTCCACCACTTCATCGTCACGAGGTCGCCAAACCACATGTGAGCAATCTCGTGGGCGATCACATCCGCCACTCTCTGGGCCTCGGCCTGGGTGGCCTTCTCCGTGTCGAGCAGAAGCGCAGTCTCTCGATAGGTGATGCATCCGAGGTTCTCCATGGCGCCAAAAGAGAAGTCGGGGATGGC
>CAZWMX010000055.1:1386-14665 GCA_964635205.1 uncultured Acidimicrobiaceae bacterium
CTGTTCTGAACTTCACCAGTCTTGATGTCGCCGATGACCTCGCCGATGATGATCTGATCGATCGTTTGGGAGAGCAGTCCGTACGTCGTAGCGCCCGAGACCTTCCCAACCACTATCCCCGCTCGATTCACGAAGAAGGTCTCAGGAACTCCGAGTATGCCCCACGGGAAAGCTGTGTTTGAGCCCTCATCGACCACATAGATAGTCTCGGGACTCCAACCCATCTCATCGAGGAACCCGACCGCGTTGGGGTAGGTGTCCTGGTAGTTGACCGCGATGAAGGTCACGCCGAATTCCTGGTAGTCCGTCGCGGCCTTGAGCAACCCGGGATGTTCCTCCCTGCAGGCGAGACACCAACTCGCCCAAAAGTTCACGACGACGATGTCGCCGAGGTAGTCGCTCATGGAGACTTCGCCTGAGCCGTCCATGAGTGCTATCGAACCTTGAGGCGCCTGCTTGCCGATCAACGGTGAGGTCGAGATCGTGGGATCCCCACCGAATCGACTCGTGAACATGATGCCGAGAACGATGAACGCCAGGGCGGCGACTATCGCCACCCAGGCCATCTTTCCTCCTCGTTTCTTCTCGGTCTCGCTGGTCGTCATCCATCCGCCTCGATCTGCGCCAGCAGGGTGAGCGCCGCTTCCTTCACATCATCAGGAATCTCGTTGGATGACGCGACCTTCACAAGGAGAACTGCGGCTTCGTCGTTTCTGCCAAGTGATACATATATGTTTCCGAGGTACCACTCAGCGGCGAGGTAGTTTGGCTCGCGGTCGAGGGCCGCCTCAACGTAGCTGACAGCAATATCGGGCCGGTCCGACAGGTACGTCATCCACCCGACGTTCGCCAGTGCCTCGGGGTGTTGCTCACGGTTGAGCACCTCGAAGTAGTGATCAAGCGCTTTATCGAACTGTCCCGCCTCGAAGTAACGTCTGGCGAGCGCCAGCCGCATCGGAATGATCCCAGGGTTCTCAGCAACGATCTCTTCCATCTGCTCCTCCGACACACTTTCGAGGTCGATCGAGCCGTTCCCGCTCACAACATCACGGACGACCCCGTCGGCGCCGACGATTCTGCGGTCGGAAAGGGATTGGGCTCCGAAGAAACCAATGCCAACTATCGCGATAACAACAGCGGAGACTCCGACGATTGTCCTTCCGCTCAGCCATCTCCTGGGTGCTGCTGATCGTGATGCATCCCCGTCATCCGGGGGCATCGTGTCGGCTGACACAGATGACGCCTCGAGAGCTGCAAGTTCGGCCTCGTAGCGTTCCCGCACCACGGAGCCGGTGGTGTCGTCGAGGTCACCAACACGTACCTGCTCGTCGATTTCTTCGAGTTCTTCGTGCAAGAGTTCGATCTGTTGCCGTGTCCGGTCGCTCACAGTGTCACCCTCGATCGGGATCTCGAGGACATGGACAGCCACACAAGCACTACCCCTCCGACGATGAACCCGAGCATCGGCACCATCCACAAGCCGAAGGACCACCCCGTGGTGGAAGTGTCAAGAATGTAGGAGTCGCCGAAATTGGCGACGAACTCCGCAATGATCTCATCGTCGGTCGCCCCGGCCTCGACACGCTCCCTGATCAAGGTCCGGTACTCAACGGCGATGCTCGCCTGGGAGTCATAGAGCGACTCACCATTGCAGAACGGACACTTGATCCTGGCGGCCAACGCATCGACTCTCTCCGCATCGGTCGGCGGCGATGTGTCCTTTTGACCAAGCCCGACACCGATCACGCTGATCGCAACAAGCGCGACAACAGCAAAGGCGACGTTCTTCATTCGGTCAGACATCAGGGACACCAGCTTCGATCGGTTCTGTTGTCTCTGACGCTCGGCTTCGCCTATTCGGTTTCCGCAACATGGCGAACCCTCCACCGATCAGGACCAAGAATCCGCCCGCCCACAGCAACCACTGGAGTGGGAAGATGAAAACGTTGAGTTGGATACGGTCCTGTTCGCCGCCGGCGATTCCGACGTACACGTCGTTGACCGGGCCCGTCCACACAGCCGGCGTACCGATCGGTTGGGTCGCAGCCGGGTATGAGTTGACACTCGGCTCGAGTGTGTCGATCAGTGTTGAACAGTCCTCCTTGAACAGGTTCACCACCACTCCGACGACCTCACGGTTCGGTTCCACCCGTGTAAACGGTTCAACGTACTGGACGCAGTAGCCGCCCACCACCGCCGACTCGCCCTGTGCGAGGGTCACGGCTTGGCGCGTCGCGAGTCCGCCGCTCGTCGCAATCGACAACGCGACCAGAGCGACACCGACATGGGCGATCTGGCCACCCCAGTACCCGGGTTCATTACGCAGCACCTTGACGGCCGCGGTCGGAACCGGCTCGGGACGGGACCGCACCACCTCGACATAACGACCAGCGATTGCCGTGAGAATGAACACAACAAGCACAAACGTGAGAACCACCGCGACCGAGTTGATACCCAAGAGAACCGCGCCCGCGCCCACCACAAGGCCCATGATCGTCGCAAGGCGCAGCCTCTCCCAGAGAACCTTCGGCGAGGCGACTCGCCACGGCGCGATCGCTCCTATCCCGAGAATCAGAAGCAACAGCAAAGCGATCGGTATCGACGCCCGATCGAAGAACGGACGACCGACGGCCACCTGGTCACCAGACATCGCTTCGACGATCAAGGGATACATCGTCCCGAAGAGGACCGTGAACGCAAAAACGGTGAGCAGCAGGTTGTTGGCAAGGATGTAGCCCTCACGCGACGACAACGAGTCGAGCCGAGGTGTCTGAGCAATATCTGGGGACCTCCACGCGAAGAGCCCGAGCGACCCGATGACCACCACACCGAGGAGGGCCAGTAGTGCCGGGCCCACAACCGATTGCGCAAATGCGTGGACCGAGCCGATGACGCCCGACCTCGTCAAGAACGTCCCGAGGATCGTGAGGGCGAAGGTAGATATCACGAGGATGAAGTTCCACGCCTGGAGCATCCCCCTTCGTCGTTGCACAAGGGCCGAGTGGAGGAAGGCCGTTGCGGTGAGAAACGGAAGGAATGCTGCGTTCTCGACCGGATCCCATGCCCAGTACCCACCCCAGCCGAGGACCTCATAGGACCACCAGCCACCGACGAGGATCCCTGCGGCAAGCAGGATCCATGCAATCAGCGACCACCGATGCGAGCGGTCGAGCCACTCTCGACCGAAGTCGCGCCTGATGAGAGCTGCGATGGCGAACCCGAACGGAACCGTGAACCCGACGTAGCCCGCCGTCAACAGCGGTGGATGGAAAGCCATCAGGATGTGGTTCTGGAGCAGTGGGTTCGGCCCGCGGCCATCGAGGGGAACAACCGCCTCGGCGAAGGGCCACCACGATGAGTCGGGGCAGGACGAGCCTGCCACCTCTGCACACACGGCGAACGGATTCCCCGCCGACGCCATCAACCCGAACCAGAACACCGCGATGGCGCCCATCACGGCGAGTGCGAGCACGCCCAGTCCGTCTGACGGACCCATCTGTCTCCACACGAGCCAGATGAACCCGGCAAGCAAGGCGCCCCAGAGCACGATCGAGCCTTCGAGGGCAGCCCATGCAGCAGCGAGCAGAAAGACCAAAGGTGTTGTCGTTGAGGTGTTGTTCGCGACGTACGCGATCGAGAAGTCGTTGGTCAAGATCGCGATCTCGAGGAGGACGAACGCGGCGAGAGAACCTCCAAAAAGTGTGATCACAGGGATCTTGAGCTTCGAGGTATCACCGCTACGGGAGTATCTGATCCCTTGCACAACAATCGCGATGGCGGCCGCGAGAGTGATGAAAATGGCGGTGTATCCGGCAACAGCGATCATGATGCGGTGCAGGCGTTTTCGTCTTTGTCGTAGTCCTCTGCGTCCGACCGGTACTCCTCGTCATGTTTGACGAGCATGAGATCAGATTCGAAGGCGGAACCCGTCCACACGCCTTCTACAACGATTCCGATACCTTCCTGGAACAGCTCCGGGGGTACACCGGTATGGATGACGCCAACTGTTGCGTCACAATCCTCAACCTCGAACGCAACCGCGGTTTCCAGTTCGACCACCGATCCGGGCACGACTCTGCCACCGAGTCGCAAACGGACATCACCGGCCTCGCGCGCGAGGAGCTCGCCCGGAGTGTTGTAATAGACAAGCGACGAGCCCAGATTCACCATCAAGAAGGCGATCGCTCCGATGACCACAACCGCGGGAATCACGAAGCGGGCGTACCTCTTCATACGTGACCGCCGAGCTTTCGACGCGCCCTGGTGATCCGGACGGCAATCGAGGTGGCGAACACCACGAGGGCCACGTATGCAACGCCGTAGGCGAGCATGACCCAGTTCCACGCAACAGATGGATCCATCACATACCTCCGCCGACATCGGGAGCAACAACGGCATCGCCCGCGGTCGGCCCGGCGCTCGTTTGTTCGGCGATCAGAATGCTGTCTTCGAGACGAGCGAGTTCGATTCGCTTCATCATCATGGCCACGTACATCACGGTGAAACTGGCAACAGCTATCAGGAGGGTCGCCACCATCGCCGAGTCCATGTCGGGTCCCTCCGGCCTGATGATCGTGGGCGGCTGGTGCAACGCTCGCCACCAAATGACGGAGAAATGTACGAGTGGAACCTGCACGATCGCGAGGACACCCAGGATCGCTGCCCGGTTTGCTCGTACATCGAGATCGTCTGTCGTGCGCCTCAACGCAAGGTACCCGAGGTACACGAAGAACATGATCGCGGTGAGTGTGAGACGAGCGTCCCAGGTCCACCACACACCCCATGTCGGCTTGCCCCAGATCATCCCGAGACCGATCGCGAGACCGGTGAAGAACACACCGACCTCTGCAGAAGCATGGGCCCTGCGATCCCAAGCAAGATCGTGTTTCCACAGGTACATGGCCGAGGCGAGCATCGTGACACCGAATGCCAGGTAAGCCAGCCAAGCTGAAGGAACGTGAACGTACATGATCCGTGACAGTTGCCCTTGCACAACGTCGGGGGGAACGGTCATCGCCGCAACGAACGTCACCAGGCCGGCCACGGCCATCACGATCCATGGCCACACGGTCGACGGTCTCTGCTCGGGGAATGTCATCCCGTCTCCTGAAGTGGACGTGCTGTCAAAACACCTACGACCGCCAACACCAGAGACGTGACGGTCATCATCAGTACCCACATAAGGCTACTGCGACCGAGGCGTAACGCCTCAAAGGTCTGCGTCGCCGCGATGAGCAGAGGAACAGAGAGCGGTGCCACGAGAAGCGGGACGAGCGCCGTGGCGGACCGCCCTGTCGCAACGATACCTGCGGCAAGGGTTCCGAGCAACGAGAGACCAACACCGACGAGGACCATGACGAGCGGCATCCAGATCCAACCGACAAGTGAGACGTCGTACAGGACGATCGTCACGACGGCGAGCACGACCTCGAACACGATCAGGAGCCCGAAACTCGCAAGCACCCGTCCGAGGTAGGCGGCGGCTGGGTCGATCCCGAGCAAGGCGACAACGTCACGCTGCGGTTGTGTTTCAGCGTTGGTTTGCCTGATGGAGATCAGCACACCGAACAGCATCACAATGACCCAGAACATGCCGAGACCGATCGCCTGCAATGTTGGTGTGTCCGGACCGATCGCGAGAGGAATGAGGAGCAGCGCGATTGCGCCGAAGGGAAGTGTCACCCAGAGGACCTCACCCGACCGCCGCTCGCGCAGCAGGTCGCGTCGTGCGATTGCAGCCACCTGGGTGCTAAAACTCCCTGTCATACCAGAGTGCCCCCGGAGATCTCGTGAAAGTCGGTCGCGACTCTCTTCACTCGGCTCCTGTCATGAGAAACGAGCACCGCAGCGCCCCCTGCTCCGAGGGTCCGCCTGACCAACGCATCAACGAGATCGACCGCGTTGCCGTCGAGCGCGGAATGCGGTTCGTCCAGAAGCAAGAGATCCGGCTCGGTCATGAGAATCCGAGCGAACTCTGCTCTCCGCTGCATACCGTGGCTACATACCTCCGCCCTGCGGTCCGCAGCTCCCGCAAGACCCACCGCCGAAAGGCACCTGTCGACCTCGGAGAGCTCGATGCTTCTGGCGGCCGCGACAAAACCGAGGTTCTCGGCAAGGGTCATCTCTGGGTACAACCCGGGCACATGGCCTACATAGCCGATCCGGGAACGAATGTCGTAGCGAGCATCGCTTGTGAGATCAGCTCCGAGCACGGTCGCGACCCCCGTAGCGGGAACGATGAGCGTCGCAAGTGTTCTCAGAAGCGTGGTCTTGCCTGCACCGTTCGAACCGAAGATCCCGACAGCCTCTCCAGGGCCCATGGACAACGTGATGTCCCGAAGGATGTGCGTCGCACCGACACGCACGGAAACGTTTTTGAAGTCGACGATCGTCGTAGTTCCGGACACCCGACAGAGTGTATTGCTGACGTGTGGGCTGTCCGTTCTCGATCGGAATACCGCACCCCCACGGGTTGTTGACACACTCGACTCAAACTGGACCGGAGATGAAACACATGGCCACACTTGATCTCACGAAAGAGACGCTTCAATCAACGATCGACGACAACGAGATCGTTCTCATCGACTTCTGGGCTGCCTGGTGCGGTCCGTGCCGCTCCTTCGCACCCACGTACGAGAAAGTGTCCGAGGACTACCCCAACATCGTGTTCGCCAAGGTCGACACCGAGGCCGAACAGGAACTCGCCGGACAGTTCCAGATCCGTTCGATTCCCACACTCGTCGCCTTCCGCGACCAGATCGGCATCTTCGCCCAGCCCGGCGCCCTACCTGAGGAAGGACTCAGGGACCTGATCGGTCAGATCGAGGCCCTCGACATGGAAGGTGTCCGCATGGAGATCGCTGAGCAGGAAAAGGCCGAAGCAACCGCCTGACGCCTCAGTCGTCGGACCTGATCAGCGGGGCGAGGAGCTTCTGTGCTCTCCCGAGATCGTCACGTTCCACCATCACGGATAGCTCGTACTTGCCCAACATGCCCGGGTCGGTGATCACCGAGGCTGGTATGCCGGCCTCAGTGAGTATGCCCCATGCTTCGTCCGCCTTGTCGCGGTCGGTGAACAACGCTGCCGACACGTGGGGACCCAGCACATGCATCAGCCTTCAGCTCCTCCCGTGAAGTTCCACGATGCGAGCTGCATCGATGGGGCGTGAATCAACGTCGGACCGAACTCGGAGTCGGCGAACCTCGCATCGTTGCCGATACCTTCAACCTTCCCGGGAGCCAGCGCGCCGACGAACGACTGGGTGAACCGCATGTTCGTCACCGGGTCCGCGATCTTGCCGTTCTCGATCATGAACGTCCCATTCCTCGTCAGCCCGGTCACCACGAGAGTCTTCGGGTCGAGCACCCTGCAGTAATTGAAGGACGACACATAGATACCCCGACCGATGCTCGCGATCAGCTCATCGACAGACTTGTCACCCTGCCCGACGAACACGTTCTCAGCGGAGGGGCCCCACATCTCAGACCCCGGCACCGCGTGGCCGGTGGATTCCGTGTCGGCCTTTTGTGCTGTCTTTCGGGTATGCAGCAGCGACGTCGACACGCCGTCTCTCACGAGATCGAGGCGACGTTTCGGCGTTCCCTCCCAGTCGAACGGGAGGTACAGGGCTCGAGCATCCGTCGGATCGTCCCAGATGTTGATCGATTGGTCGAACTGCTGCTCGTCGAGGCCGACGAACGACATCCCCTCTTCTGCCGCCTTGCCGTTGAACCCGTAGTGGTCCAGGAAGACGGCGATAGTGGACACACACTCGGGTGACAGCACGACTTGGTACTCCCCTGGTTTCGTGTCGAACGCGCCCACACCGTCACGTGCCCGCTGTGCAGCGAGAGCTCCGATGGAGCCGGCATCGATATCCGCCAACGCCCTTCCCGCTCCGTGACCAGATCCAGCCGATGAAGAGGTCTGGTGAATCCCGTCGACAACAGCTGTGGTGAATCTGCCATGCACACGACGGCCCTCCGAGTTTCCGTATGCATGACCTCTTGCCTCTGTCTGGCAGTAGCCGGCACCTGCGAGACCGCCACCAGCATCCACGAACGCCCTTACCGCCACAGCCCTCGCCATCGGATCGGCCGAAGCTGTGTCTGGATCCCAGTGATCAACAGCCGCGACCTCCGTTGGGCCTCCCATCCCTGCCCAGTCCTTGTCCACAGGTTGGCCCTCAGTCGCCTCGAGTGTCGACTCGACCAGACGAACCAGCGCCTCGGAAGTCGTGGCCGTGGTGGTGGAGCTTGCGACCTTGCCGTCGAGCGCGACCTTGAGGGTCACCTGTTTGACATCCTCAGAGACATTCTGGTGGATGAACGAGTTGGCGAACCGGGTAAGGGAGGTCGTGCCGACATCGGCGAGGACCTCTGCCTCGGCGCGGCCGTCAACGATATTGAGCGTGTCGTTGACGAGGTTCTGTTCCTTGTTCATGCCTTTACCCCCACTCGCACGTTCGCGAATCGGCCGGGTGAGGCCGAATGGCCTGTGTGGGCGACCTGCATCGGCTGCCCCTTCCCACAGTTCGGCGTGCCCCAATGCACCCATTCGGATTCTCCGGCGAGCCGGTCGAGCGACCCCCAGAACTGTGGCGTGATCCCGGTATACGTCGGGTTCTTGAGCATCCTGCCGAGCCCGCCGTTCTTGATCTCCCATGCGATCTCGGTGCCGAACTGGAAGTTGAGCCTCTTGTCGTCGATGGACCATGACCGGTTCGTCGACATGTAGACGCCTTCATCCGTGTCGGCGACGATGTCGTCCAACGTTCCCTCTCCGGGGAGAAGTCCGACGTTCGTCATCCTTACCATCGGGAGCCGGTTGAATCCGTCGGCCCTGACCATGCCACCCGGTGGCAAGCCGGCAATCGCCGCGGAGTCCCTACCGGAAAGCACGCCCACCCACGTCCCGTTCGTGACGATGTCCACCGATTGTGCCGGTGTCCCCTCGTCGTCGTAACCGAACGTGCCAAGCGCACCCGGCAGTGTCGCGTCTGCGGTGATGTTCATCAGCTCCGAGCCATAGCGGTGTGTGCCCAGTTTCTCCAGCTCGAGATGACTCGTGCCTGCGAACGCGGCTTCCCAACCGAGGATCCGGTCGAGCTCGATGGCGTGGCCGACGGATTCGTGGATCTGGAGTGCAAGTTGGGAGCCCTCCAGGATGAGGTTCGTTTCGCTCTCTTCCATCTCGTCAGCGGTGAGCAGCGCAACAGCCTGCTCACCGATTCGCTGCGCGTTCGCTTCGTAGTCCCATGCCCGAATCGTTTCGTACCCACCCGTTTCGTACTGGCCGAAGGACTGCGGGTATGAGCGCCGCTGCGTCTCTGATTCACCGATCGCCGTGGCATCGTATCGGCCACCCGACTCGACGATGTGCTGGTGGATACGGTGCCCCTGGGAGGACACGAACCATTTGTTCGTGTCATAGAAGGTGAGAGAGCCGGTGGCGATCGCAACACCTTCAACGCCCTGCATCGTCTTGGTGACAGCAACGAGCATGTCGACCTTCTCCGAGATCGCGACCTCGAACGGATCCTCTTCGCAGGGCGTCTCCCAGAAGTCCTGTGCAACGGGGACATCCGCAAACTCGATAGGAGGCCCTGGCACGATCGCCGATGCCCTCGCAATGGCTGCCGCACGCTCCCCTGCGGCGCGAATGCTCTCGGAAGTCAGGTCTGCGGTCGCTGCGAATCCCCAGGACGATCCGATGAGGGCTCGGACTCCGACACCAACCGTCTCCGACCTGTCGAGCTGGTCGAGGTTCTGATTGCGGACGTTGATGGTCTCAGTCTTGGTGATAACTACTCGTGCATCGCCATACGCGGCTCCAGCGTCGAGGGCCCCCTGGACTGCAAGACTCGCTTCGTCGAACACCGTTCCTCCATCCTCCGGCAACAAACCCAGCCTACGAGACGAAACAGACGTACGATCCTTCATCTACGGTTTCCTCGGTGTAACCATTGCGGGATGGGGCATCTTCCTCGCCTTCATTGCGCACTATCCGTTCAGAGCCGGGGAGCTGTAGGCATGGAAGTGCATCGCCGTTGGAATGATCGTCTGGTTCGTTGTTGATACCGCCATCTCTATCCGATACGGGGTTGGATTCAACGTCGTCGTCAACACCATCTTCCTGCTGCTTGCACTGCTGCCCTTGATCTTCACCAGAACGCACTTCGTTGGGAATACCGCGGGAGTCGCCTGAGAACGAGATCGGAAGGAAACAGCTTGATAGTGCATAACACGCAACATATACTGCGTGTTATGCAAACATCAGCTCCCTCACTCCTCCCTATTCTCCGGACAGAGACACAGGCTGATCTCCTCACCGTCCTGATGGTCGGCGCACTGAACGGATCCTCTATCACTGCTCTCGCAGCGGCAATCGGGAGCAGCCCTTCGACCATCCTGCGAGAGGCCGACCGCCTGGAGGCAGCGGGTATTGTCCGAAGCGAACGGGTTGGGCGAACAAGGCTGATCTGGATCAACGAGGAAAGCCCATATGCAAGGCCACTGCGTGAGCTCATCGAGGTTGGCTTCGGTCCGCACCCTCTCATCACGGATGCGTTACAGCCGGTCGACGGAATCGAAGAAGCGTTCATCTTTGGTTCGTGGGCCAAATCTGCGGTCGGGTCGACAACGACGCCGGCATATGACGTCGACGTGCTTGTCATCGGTAACCCGGATCGGTCCGCCGTTTACTCCGCTCTCAAGCCGATCGAAGAAAGGATCGGCCGGGAGATCGACGTCACCTTCAGGTCGAGTGCACGATGGCATGCCGCCGACGAGCCTTTCCTGCAGACGATCAAGGCTCGCCCTCTGATCACGCTTGATCTGAGAGCAACATGAGCCTTGACGCGGTGGTCGATCGGGGGCGCCTCGACCGTGTTGTGCCATCACCAGCTCACGCCCGGAGGCTCCTCGAGAATGCATCGGACCACATTGCTGGAGCCGAAGTCATTGTCGGGCGGGATCCCACGGGGAGTTACCAGTTGGCCTACGACGCTGGGAGGAAATCGGCCTCCGCAATCCTCGCAGCCGAAGGCCTGCGATCGACCGCCAAGGGCGGCCACCTCGCGGTAATCGAGGCCATGCGTGAACTCGAGATCGCTGCCTTCGACCTCCTTGATCGTATGCGTCGACGTCGGAATCGGCTCGAGTATCCGGATGAAGATGACGCTCCCGCCACGCGTGCCGATGTCCGTGAGGCACTCGCCGCGGCCAGTGCGATGCTGGATGCTGCACAAAACCACGTCGAGGACCGCTCCTAGCGGTCTACGGTCTACGGATCCTGACATCGAGCCTTGCGTGCGCCTCGCGGAGAGAATGCTCAACCTCTTGCGGCGTAAGGCCTTGGGCGAACAGAAATCCGAGATAGCGGTCACCTTCCGGGAGTGGGACCACCGGCTTGCCGTTCGGGATGGTTTGATCGAACTCTGTGATACCCGCGATAGCCAGAGCCTCCTCCACGCCTTCGATCGATACGAGCGTCCCGGCTTCGGGAATGGGCAACATGAGAGCACCTGTTGCGGCCGCGGCTCTGTCCAGTCCGGAACCGGGCATCCCGAGGGCACTCCGAAGGATCACGGACTCGAGCGATTCACCGAACAGGCCGAATGTGAGCGCTCGACCACACATGCCACCGATGGAACGTGCGGCGATCTCGATGAGGACCGCTCCGTTGTGCCCACAGCGCACTTCGGCGTGAATCGGACCCGTCACCAAGCCCAGAGCAACGGCGGCATCCTCAGTCAGTGACACGATCTCATCCTGGAGATCACGCTCGTGCCGAGACGGTGTCACGAACATCGTCTCCTCGAAGAAGGGGCCATCGAGCGGATCGGGCTTGTCGAGTAGCGCCAGCACCGTCAGCCTCCCACCGATGAGCATCCCCTCAACCGCCACTTCGGGACCCGGTACGAACGATTCCACGAGAAGCTTGGCATCGGGGTCGCCACACGCGTCTTCGACGATTCCTCGTATGCGCGTCTCGGCCTGATGGGCCTCGGCATCTGTATCCACCCTGATCACACCACGGCTTGCGGATAGATCCCTCGGTTTGACGACACACGGGTACCCGAGTTTCGATGCCTCGGCGGCAACACGTCCCGAAGCCGCGAGCCGGAACGCAGGCTGGGGAACATCCGCGTTCGCCAGCAGTCCCCGCATCTGTGCCTTGTCTCTGGTCGAAAGCACGGCCGACACGGGGTTCGCCGGTATTCCAAGCATGTTCAACGCCAACGCCGCAGTGACCACACCACGATCGTCGGCGGCAATCACGGCGTCCGGTGAAGGCTTGAGATTCGCGATTCGCGACGCTGACCACTCCGGCCTGTTGCAGTCGATCATCATCGATCGGGACCGCCCGAGATCACCCATCGGGACTTCACCATCGGATGCAATCACGAGGTCGATACGCAGAGCCCGCGCCGCGTCAACGAAGTCGGCCGTTCGGTAGCTCCCGGCAGGTACCACAAGGACAACAAGAGGATTCTGTTTCGTACGCGGCTGAGAGTCCGTATCATCGGACTCCCAATGATGCCCACTTGCAGATAGGTTCACAGTCATGACTCTTGATTCTCGCATTCTGACGATCACTGAAGACGCCCTCGCGAAAATCCTCGAGATCCGCTCCACGGAGAGCGACGCTGAAAACCTCGCACTTGTCCTGGCGATCGCAGGTGCCCAAGGAACCGACTTCAAATACTCGATGCACATGACGAAGGTCGACATGCTCGACGAGACCGATGTCGTGGAGCGCCACGGAGATCTCTCCGTCGCAATACCGGAGGGGAGTGTTGCGAATCTGACCGGTGCAACGCTCGAGATGTCGAAGAACCTCCTGCAACCCGGATTGAGCATCGACAACCCGAACTCGCCCTCACCGGAAATCGTCGGTGGCGGTCCGCCTCCAGATCTCTCAGGTCCCGTCGCTGAACAGGTCGATCACGTGATCCGAAATCAGATCAATCCTGCCATCGCTTCTCACGGAGGAGTGATCGAACTCGTCACAGTGGAAGAAGGCATAGCGTACGTCAGACTCGGGGGAGCGTGCCAGGGCTGCGGGCTTGCCAAGGTGACGCTGTCACAAGGCATCGAATCGACGATCGTCGCGACGGTGCCCGAGGTACATCAGGTCATCGACGTGACCGATCACAACGAAGGCGAAAACCCGTACTACGAGAAGTCGAAGAAGTGAGGAAGTCGTAGTACGTAGTACGTATTACGTAGTACGAAGAACTCCGATGTTCGCTGCGACGGTAGCCGCGAGGTGTAT
>CAZWMX010000056.1:0-14357 GCA_964635205.1 uncultured Acidimicrobiaceae bacterium
TCAGTCATCCCTCCAGAGTCCCTAGTTTGGCACCGGTCCCCGTCAACCCGCACCCCATTCCCCGTTCTGTGGGCTGGAGTACTCGAAAACGTTGCACTGGAACCCGGGGTTCGCGTCCTGGGGGAGGGAGAGTGGAACAGGCGCCCCGAGGGGCGCCTGCTTCATTGGATTCCTGAGGCGGATCAGGCGAGGAGTTTCGCCTTCTGAGCGGCGAACTCTCCCTCTGTCAGAACACCCTGGGCCTTCAGCTTGGCGAGCTTCTCCAACTCGTCGGCACTACTGGTTGCTCCACCGGAGACGTCCCGGATGTACTGATTAGCCATCTTCTGCTGTCGGACAGCCTGGTCCAGCTGGCGTTCGTGCATCGAGTCGCCACGGGCGATGAGATACACCAGCACACCGAGGAGCGGCAGGATGATGACGAACAACACCCAGACAGCTTTCAGTACGCCGTTGAGTTCCTTGTCGCGGAAGATGTCGATGAAGACGGTGATCAACAGCCAGATCCAGATGACCCACATGAAGAAGATCAACATTGTCCAGAATAGGTTCAGAAGCGGCATCGCTTTCCCTTCGTAGCTCTACCTGCAGGCGATTCCCCCAGGCTGCAGCGGTTGCGCTGCGAAACGTGCGGAACCCATGATAGCGCAACGAATTCTCTCTACAGCCGGAAAGGGCACTGTATAGCGCCCTTTCCGTGTGGCGGAGGGGGAGGGATTTGAACCCTCGGGACCCCGAAAGGCCCAACGGTTTTCGAGACCGTCACATTCGTCCGCTCTGTCACCCCTCCAGAGTGCGAGATTGTACCGGGATGAACACCTCACTCGGACTTGGTTCGATGACTTTCAATGTGAGAAGCTGCTTCAACACGAGTAGTTTCCGGAGTAGCGAACTACCCGTTGGAGGGAACCATGCCGATCGCAACACCCGACCAGTACAAAGCAATGCTCGATGCAGCTCGGGATGGCAAATATGCCTATCCCGCCATCAATATCACTTCGTCCGAAACGCTCAACGCAGCCATGGCAGGGTTCGCCGAGGCAGGCTCCGACGGGATCATCGAGATCAGCACCGGTGGTGGCTCCTTCGCGTCGGGTACCTATGTCAACGACATGGCGCTCGGCGCACAGGCAATTGCCGAGATGGCCTACCTCCTCGCCGATGAGTACCCCGTTCTCATCGCTCTCCACACCGACCACTGCCAGGCCGACAAGGTCGATACGTTCGTACGTCCACTGCTTCAGGTCAGTCGCGAACGCAAGGAAGCCGGCCTTCCACCGCTGTACCAGAGTCACATGTTCGACGGTTCTGCGATCGATCTCGACTCGAACCTCGAGATCTCCGCAGAACTTCTCGAGGAGATGAACGAGCTCGACATCATTCTCGAACTCGAGGTCGGGGTTGTTGGCGGTGAAGAGGACGGCGTCTCCGCCGAGGGCGTCCCCCGTGAGAAGCTGTACACAACGAACGAAGACCTGCTCAAGACGGTCGATGCGATCGGGCTCGGGGAGAACGGTCGATACATCCTCGCCGCCACCTTTGGAAACGTGCACGGCGTCTACAAACCGGGCAACGTCGTTTTGAGACCGGAGGTGCTCCGCGATGGTCAGGAGGCCATCAAGGCTGCTTACGGTGACGAAGCGCACTTCGACTACGTCTTCCACGGTGGATCCGGATCGGAACTCGCCGACATCCACGCAGCCATCGACTACGGCGTCATCAAGATGAACGTTGATACCGACAACCAGTACAACTTCTCCCGTTCGATCGCCGATCACTTCTTCACTGGATATGAAGGTGTGCTCAAGATCGATGGTGAGGTTGGCAACAAGAAGGTCTACGACCCTCGCTCGTATCTCAAGAAGGCCGAGATCGCAATGGCCGAAGGGGTGACCGAGGCTTGTGTGATGCTGAGAGGCGACGGGAGAAGCTTGCTGAGCTGAAGCTCAGCGCTCTCGGCTTTCCGCCTTCCGCTCTCCGCTGCTGGCCGATGGCGGATGGCGGTCAGCGCTTCTCCTCGAAGAAGGACTCGAGGATTGCGCGGCATTCGGGTTCGCGGATGCCGTGTGTGAGTTCGATCCTGTGATTGAGGCGTTCGTCCTGGGGGATGTTGAAGAGTGACCAGGCTGCACCTGCCTTGAGGTCCGCGGCGCCGTACACGATCCTGTCGATCCTGGCCCACACGGCAGCCATGGCGCACATCGCGCATGGCTCGAGGGTGACTACCAGCGAGTGGCCGGTCAGGCGCCAGCTGCCGATCTCGCGGGACCGCTTGGAGATGGCCAACATCTCGGCGTGCGCCGTTGCGTCGCCGAGTTCCTCGCGGCGATTGTGGTCCCTGGCAACGACCTGACCGGAACCATCGAGAAGCACCGCTCCAACCGGAACGTCACCGTGGTCGAGCGCTGATCGTGCTTCATCAAGAGCGATCTGCATCGCAGCATCGGCATTCACTATTCGGTGTCTCCCTTCTAGGATTCCCATCCTACGGAGGGGTCGCATAGTCTGGCCTAGTGCGCGCGCCTGGAAAGCGCGTATGTGGAAACGCATCGAGGGTTCGAATCCCTCCCCCTCCGCCAGGTAGTAGATCCGCGAGCATGACCTGTCGCCACCTCCTCGCCACGAACGTCAAGACGAACCCGCCCCGAGTTGCGACGGATCAAGTCAGTGCACACAGCAAGGCGCTTCCGACACGAGCCTTCTTGGGTTCGAATCCCTCCCCCTCCGCCAGGTAGTAGATCCGCGAGCATGACCTGTCGCCACCTCCTCGCCACGAACGTCAAGACGAACCCGCCCCGAGTTGCGACGGATCAAGTCAGTGCACACAGCAAGGCGCTTCCGACACGAGCCTTCTTGGGTTCGAATCCCTCCCCCTCCGCCACACGTGTCCCGAACCCCGGCTCTGCCCTGGTGCACCGCTACGCTCGCCGGATGTACATCGATCCAGCACTCTTCCATGATGATGCCGTTTCCCAGGAAACGCGAGCCTTCAACGCAGGGCTCCAGGAACTACTGATGTCCCTTCCCGATACGTCACAGTTCACTCCCGACCAGATTCGCAAGGCGAGACGTGAGGGCAAGAGTTGGTTGGGACCCGTTGTGCACTCGGACCACGCAGATACGATCACAATCGATGGCCCCGGAGGGGACCTCGACCTCCGCATCATCGAGCCCGACAAATCCAACGGTGTCTATCTCCACATCCACGGAGGTGGTTGGGTTCTCGGCGCTGCCGACCTGAGCGACGTGCCAAACGAAGCGATGGCTGAGGAAGCAGGCGTAACCGTGATTTCCGTCGACTACCGCCTTGCACCCGAACACCCGTACCCGGCAGGGGTCGAGGACTGCGCTGTCGCTGCACGATGGTTGATCGACAACGGAGAGTCGGTTCTTGGCACCGACCGGTTCACGATCGGTGGCGAATCGGCAGGTGCAAACCTCGCCGCTGCAACATTGCTCAGAACGCGCGATGTCATCGGGTACACCGATTGGCTCGGAGCGAATCTCGCGTACGGGACGTATCTCCCGCACGGAACCCCTTCGGTTCGGCAATGGACGACCCGCGGACTCATTCTCGAACCGGATACGATGAATTGGTTCGGTGAGCACTACGTGGGAGGGCAGACGATCGAGATGGATGATCCCGACTTCTCCCCGCTCTATGGCCGCCTGAACAACATGCCACCCGCCCTGTTCTCCGTCGGTACATGGGATCCCCTTCTCGACGACACACTTTTCATGGCAACGCGCTGGCTCGCCGCCGGTAACAACGCTGAACTGGCGATCTATCCGGGCGGAGTCCACGCGTTTGATGCATTCCCCATTCCGATCGCTGCTGAGGCAAGGGGCCGCATGCATCGGTTCATAGCTGACGCAGTGAACCGAGAACTGTGAACCGTGAATCTTCACTACCCTTCACCTACCGTGCTAGGTGGGGCACTAGGGGTGCCCTCTGTCCGAAATCCTCTTCATGCGGAGCTGAATCCCCGCCTGAGGGTGCGAAGATGTCGGGTCAGCGCCGGCCCGGTCGATGTTGATAACAAGGTCCCGTTGCGGCGGAGCGTCGTGAATCGGGTCAGGTCCGGAAGGAAGCAGCCCTAAGCGGGTCAGCTCCGGGTGTGACGGGGTCGCCTTGGAGGAGTTGATCGTCCGGAACGCGCCGATGTTCGAGCATTCGAGGGCGGGTGCACGGCAACGCCTTCGGCGTTGCTTGGGAGTTGCTTCGCAACTCCACTCGTATGCCCTACTGCTTCGATAGTAGCGCTGCCCAGACGAAGCCCATGGGACCGAGGCGCCAGGTATCGACCAGCTCGAGGGGCGTCTCGGCGAGTAGCTCCTCGGGGGGCGGGTGTTTGTCCAGACTGTGGTGGAGGTATATGTATTCGCCTCGCGCCCCGATGGTCATGCCTGCCAGCGGAAGCACCACGGCAGTTCCTGCACGGTGAAGTCTCGCTGCCGCCCTCCCTGTTGGACGGCCGAGATCCACGATGCCTGCCATACCTCCCGGCTTGAGCACGCGGGCGATCTCATTCATCGTCCGGTCAACGGAGTCGAGATTCCGAAACACATAGGCGGAGAAAACGGAGTCGAATGTCTCATTCTCAAAGGGCAAGCACTCTCCGACGGAGACGACTCGTGATGGAGCGTCGTTGAAGGAGAGCATCTCGGGTGCCGGGTCGAGTGCAACGACTCCCCTGCTGCCAAAGATCGCGTTCGCAGCTCCCGTCCCTGCCCCAAGGTCGAGGATGCGACCCTCGGGGAGGCGGGACACCACGGTGTTGCGCCACCTCTGATCCTGCCCGAGCGAGAGAACAGCGTTCAGTCGGTCATATCGCGCTGCAATGTCCGAGAAGACCCTGCCGTTGCTCATTCGGCGGCGAGTACTTCGAAGCCTGTGTACGGAACAAGGGCCGCAGGGATCCGGATCGAGCCGTCTTCCTGCTGATGGTTCTCGATGAGCGCAATGAGGTGACGGGGCGTCACGCCGGTTCCATTGAGCATGTGGACGAACTGGTTGTTGCCTTCGTCGTCCCTGAAGCGAACCTTCAGGCGACGAGCTTGAAAGTCGGTCGTATTCGACGTCGAGGTGATTTCGCGATACCGCTCCTGGCCGGGGAACCACGCCTCGATGTCGTACTTCTTGGCCGCGGAAGTCCCGAGGTCGCCGGCCGCCACGTTCACGACGCGATACGGCAGCTCGAGCGCCTGAACGAGCTCCTCCTCCCTGGCGAGAAGGAAGTCGTGCTCGGCCCTGGAAAGGTCCGGATGCACGAACGAGAACATTTCAGCCTTGTCGAACTGGTGAACACGGAAGAGCCCTCGGGTGTCTTTTCCGTAGGTACCGGCCTCCACCCTGAAACAAGTAGAGAACCCGACGTACCTCAACGGAAGATCATCCTGTTCGAAGATCTCGTCGGCATGCATCGCCGCGAGCGGGACCTCCGATGTCCCTACGAGGTAGAGATCGTCCTCCCGAACCGAATACACCTGCTCCCGGTCGCCCGGGAAGAAGCCCGTACCGAACAGAGCCTGTTCGCGCACCAGGACGGGGGGCGCAACCGGCGTGAACCCGTGACCGGACAGGTTGTCCACTGCCCACCTCATGAGGGACATCTCGAGCAGAGCCAGCTTGCCCTTCTTCAGGCCGAATCGACTTCCCGAGACCTTGACGGCACGCTCGATGTCGATGACTCCGAGTTCTGAGCCGAGGTCGACATGGTCCTTCGGATCGAATTCAAATTTGGTCGGTTCGCCGTGACGGCTGATTTCGACTGCATCGTCTTCCTCGAGGCCGTCCGCAGCGGTGGGATCGGTCATGTTCGGAAGCGTGATCCACTTCGCATCGAACTGCTCGTCGAGGTCGTCTGCCTCGGCGAGCAACGTCTTGTATCGCTCCGAAAGCTCACCTGCTTGAGAGATCGCCTGCTGCTTCTCATCGCCCTCGAGCGCGGAGATCGACTTGCCGATCGTGTTCTGCCTGCTGCGGATCTCTTCTGCTCTGGTTCGGCTCTCCCTGCGGCGCTCATCGAGATCGAACAGAGCATCGAGATCCATGTCGATGCCACGGCGGGCGAGGGACTCACCGAGTTGGTCGCGCCGCTCCCTGAGGTTCTTGATGTCGATCATGTCGCGAGGTTACCGGCCCAGTGGCGTGTCATGCTGTTGGTCAGCGGGTTCCCAGTGCACGGTCGACCGCAGCTCGCTCCTCGGGAGAAAGCTCCTCAACACCTTTGCCACCGCGAACTTCCTTGGTGTAGAACACGGTCTCTTCCCTGGCAGAGAGCAGTGTGACGACCAGACCATCACCTCGCTGGTTGAGCAATGCAATCGACCGAGACCGCCGTCCTGTGATGTTGCCAAACGCGTCGTAAGCAACAACACCCATGTAGCTGATCGCAAACGGCAGCCGACCTTCGATCTCAGTTACCCGCCTGGAGACCGCCTCAATCGCAGCACTATTGGTTTTCGTCCGCTCGTCGATCGATCGCAATAGAGCGACGACATTTCCGTCCTGGGGAACTGCATCAACCTTCTTGCGCACAGCTTGGATCTGAATCGTCTGCCAAATAGCGAGTACGACTGCGAGCAGCACAGCGACGACGAGGGCCGTGTTCACGATTCGGCTCTCCAGATGAAGGTCATTTTCCAACTGTCATTGTCGGGGTCGATGTCGTCTTCGATTGTGACCGTGACCGTCGCCTGATACAAACCGCCAGGGGTGATGTCCACATCGGAGAACGTAACTGTGGTCGAGGAACCTGCGGTGAGATCGGTAACCGTCTGTGAGTCGGTGACGGTTATGTCGGTCTCGATGCTGAATACTTCGAGATTCACCTCGACGGACGGCTCATCCTCGTTCCCGAGGTTCGACACGACGGCTTGAACGTCGAGTGACGCTGAGAACGGCACGACTGGTATCCCACCGCTCTCAGCAACAGGCCCCGGAATGGTCGCTCCCGAAACCCCCACGTCACGATGAGGACTCAGCACGTAGGAGGTCTGGATACGGAGAACAAGCGTCTGGGAGTCATACAGAAGCGCCTGGGCATCGGGGTTGATATAGATAACGGGAATGAATGATGGGACATCGGTGTCCTCGGGTGTCTCGGAGAGTGAGTCCAGAAACAGGGAGTAGGCCGCGTCGCCGACGCGAAGCTGGTCGAGCGCGGCTTGGAGTTGTTCCTGTGCTCCCTTGACGAGGACACCGTCCATGATCGCCGTGATGGTGGCGTTGACACCCTCGGTGCCCTCCGTCCACGATCCTGATGCCGTCGTCATGGTTCCATAGCTGGTTCCGATCATGGAAGGAACCTCAACATCCAGGAGCGCATCCGCCTCGGCCGCGGTGTCCGAGACACCTTGGAGTCGACGGGTGAGGTCCTGTCTGTCGATGATCCCAATGGAGGCGAGAGCAGACTCGAGCTCCGCTGAAGCCTTCGAATGAAGAGCAGACGACTCGTCTGCGGCCGCGAAGAACTCAACTGCTTCACGTTGTTCCGTCTGACGAGACACCAAGAAGGCGATCACCGCAATGATCGCTATCAGAGAAACGACGATCAACAGCCAGCGTCGTCTACGAAAACGACGGTCCGACCTGTAGGCCCGATACGCCATAGTGCGCGAGGAGGGACTTGAACCCTCACGAGTGTTACCTCACAGGAACCTGAATCCTGCGCGTCTGCCAATTCCGCCACTCGCGCGTAGAAGCGGAAGGTTACCGGGATTCACGACGGACGACATATGACTCACGACCGACGACGGACAGTTCGTTCATCCTGTGTCGTTCATCGTTCGTCGTATGCTTCCCTCATGAACCTCGCACGGGGCCTCGAACGGAGACTTGAAAAGCTCGCGGACGGCGCCAGCGCGTCTGTCTTCCGCGGGAAGATGCATCCCATCGACGTTGCGAGCAGACTCGTGAGGCAACTCGAGTTTCTCGCCCGGGAAACTTTCGTTGGGCCCGAGGTGCCCAACGATCTCGTCGTCCATCTGAATCCAGCCGATGTCGACGAGGCTCTCAACCGTAACCAACTCGTCGAAGAGCTCAGGAACGTTGTCACCGAAACCGCCGCAAGTCGCGGCTGGCGCCTGGTCGGCCCGGTGGTGATTCAGATGACAACCTCCGCCGATGTTCCTCGTGGGATACTCGAGGTTGAAGGGACGAACGCTGTCTCTTCGACTCCGGCCTGGGGCCAGTTGATCGCCGATGACGGTTCTGCCGTCCTGGCCATCTCGCTCAATCGGACACTCATCGGGCGCGCACTCGACAGCGATATTCGAGTCGCGAATCGGGAAGTGTCGCGTCACCATGTCATCATGTACCGCCAAGATGGGACAACGATGATCCAAGACCTCGGATCCGCAAACGGAACGTATCTCAACGGTGTCAAGCTCACTGAAGAACCCGCGCCCATCAACGGGGGCGACACGGTGATGCTCGGCGATCTTGCGTTCACATACCGGCCTCTCTTCTGACATGCCCGCCCTGTTCTTCGCCATCATCAAGCTGTTGTTCCTTCTTCTCCTGTTCCTCTTCATCTGGCAGGTGGCTCGGGCAATCCGCAGCCACGTCGGCTCG
This sequence comes from uncultured Acidimicrobiaceae bacterium, assembly GCA_964635205.1. Taxonomy (GTDB): domain Bacteria; phylum Actinomycetota; class Acidimicrobiia; order Spongiisociales; family UBA5794; genus B3-G11. The sequence continues at coordinate 8,579 of CAZWMX010000056.1, forward strand.
AATCCGGGTACGCGAACCGAAGGCGACGCTGCGGAACTTGTGATCCTCACAGGCGAAACTGAGACAAATCGTGTGCGTATCCGTCCCCAGGGTCACGTCCTTGGCAGATCTCCCGACGCCGATATACGAATCTCTGACCCATACTCATCGGAGTTCCATGCTCGAGTAGGGATCCAGGATGGTCAGGTCGTCGTTCACGATCTCGGCAGTACGAACGGAACATATGTGAACGGACGGCGGGTGACGAGCCCGACTTCTGTCACACGAGGCGATACGGTGCAGATCGGAAAGACGATTCTCGAGGTGAGATGAATTACGTCTGGGGCACGGGCACACATGTCGGGAGAGTTCGCGATGGCAACGAGGACTCTCTGTTTCCCACGGCTTCAGGCACATCGGAGGGCCCTGTCATCCTCATGGTGGCCGATGGGATGGGTGGGGCGGTAGCCGGCGAGATCGCCTCGGGCATCGCGGTCCGCGTGGCCTCGGAACGAGATGCGTCCGATGAGATAGCACCCGAAGATCGTGTCCTCGCTGCAAACGATGCCGTCTCGGCTGCGGTTGAGGAGGATCCCTCGCTTCAAGGGATGGGCACGACTCTCACCCTCGTCCTACTCAACGCCGACGGAACAGCGGACCTCGCTCACGTGGGTGACAGCAGGGCTTATCTGCTCAGGGAAGACGAACTGTCCCAGCTCACAACAGACCACACGCTCGTGAACGAGCTGATCGAACTCGGCCGGATCTCACCTGAAGAAGCGGAGCACCATCCGCATAGGCACCTCATCACGAGGGTTCTGGGACTCGGTCCCGTCGGTGTCGAGACACAGACAGTCGCCCTCCAAGATGGTGACCGGCTACTGCTGTGCTCGGACGGACTCACCACAATGGTGTCCGACTTCGGGGTCAAACAGATCCTGGGCGCTGGGGAGGGGGTCGAAGCGACGGTATGGGCACTGATCGAGCACGCGAACACAGCAGGAGGCGTTGACAACACGACCGTCGTCGTGATCGACGCAACGGCATGACCCGGAAGGCCGAAGCCGCCCTGATCATCGCTGCCGCTCTCCTCGCCGCAATTGGTGTAGCGATCGTCGAGTTCACCCGAGGAAACTGGCTCGACGCACAGGTCGCGCTGACGTTCCTCGCCTTTGCTGCATCCTTCGGAGGTATGTACCTCGCGACCATCCGCTGGGCATCCGGAGCGTCAAGTCTGCTCCTACCCATCGCATCCTTCCTCACGGGTGTTGGGTTCATCGAGATCTACCGAATCGACGGTGACCTCGCTGCACTACAACGTTGGTCCCTCATCGTCGCCGCGGCGTCTGGGGCTGTCCTGCTTTGGATCCTGAGGGACACGGGTGTCACCGTCCTGAGGAAGTATCGATACGTCATCCTTGCAGTCGGTGTCGGATTCCTTCTCCTGCCACTTCTCCCGGATGCCTGGCCGATTCACGGAGCAACTGTGAATGGATCACGACTGTGGGTTCGCATCGAGGTACCCGGTACGAGTCGTGTGCTGAGTTTCCAACCGGGTGAGATCGCGAAAGTGCTGATCACCGTGTTCCTCGCCTCCTACCTCGCTGAACGGGCTGAGGCCATGTCCACCGTGAATCGCAGGATCGGACCATTCAAGCTCCCCGAACCCCGCCATCTGGGGCCTCTGCTCATCGCAGCGGGAGCTGCGTTCCTCGTTCTCGTCTATCAACGAGACCTCGGGGCATCGTTACTCCTCTTCGGGATCTTCATCGCCATGCTGTACGTCGCGACTGGGCGGTCCTTCTATGTCCTCGCCGGCGGAGTCCTGGGCCTCTTCGCTGGATTCGCCGCGTACACCGCGTTCGACCACGTCCAGAGACGAATCGAGGCATGGATCGACCCCTTCGGCAACTACTCGGACGCTGGATATCAGACCGTCCAGGGATTGTTCGCCATGGGATCGGGAGCCCTGACGGGCTCAGGTATCGGACTCGGCCGACCAGACCTGATCCCCGCGGCGACCACAGACTTCATCTTCGCTGCAGTTGCCGAGGAGATGGGTCTTGCTGGGTCCCTCGCAGTACTCGCGGGATTCGGGCTTCTGATAGCTGCAGGGTTCGGTGTGGCACTCAGATCGCGGAGCCGATTCCGCAAGTACCTCGCGGGCGGTCTGACCATCGTGATCGGCCTCCAAGCGCTCATCATTCTCGGAGGCGTGCTCAGGCTGCTGCCGATCACCGGGTTGACACTTCCGTTCATGTCATACGGTGGGTCTTCCCTGGTTGCGAACATGGTGATCATTGCCTTGCTGCTTCGCGTGTCTCACGAGGAGCGGCTGTGAACATTCCTCTCAGACGGGCGGCGTACGCGATCCTCGGAGCTTTTGTGATCCTCGTCGCTTCGGTCACCTATATCCAGGCCGTCAAGGGACCCGACTTGCGTGATGATCCGAGGAACCCTCGCGTGGTTGCCTGGCGAACCGGAAGACAGAGGGGCCCGATCATGTCATCTGATGGCGTGACCCTCGCCAATTCGACACCCTCAACGTCAGATCCGAAGCTCTACGAACGCGAGTATCCCGAAGGCGATCTCTATGCACACACCGTCGGGTTCACCTCTGTGCTCTATGGATCCAGAGGTATCGAGCGGACACGGTCTGCCGATCTCGTTTCCGACAGGGACGCGACGATTTCGGGTGTCCTCACGGGCCTCCTTGGTGGAGATACGAAACCAAGGGGGGTGCGTCTCACGATCAATCATGCACTCCAGCTCATTGCCGCCGAGGCTCTCGGCGACCAGAAGGGCAGCGTCGTTGCACTGGACCCGACGACTGGTGCGATCCTGGCAATGGTCACATATCCAAGATTCGATCCCAACGACCTTGTCGGCCCGGACGCAGGACTCGCGGGCCAGACGCTCGAGACCGACCCGTCCGAGCCCCTTCGCGACAGGGCAATCGACCAGACATATGCACCTGGTTCAATCTTCAAAGTCATCACGACAGCCTCGGGCCTCGATACCGGGCTCGTCAGCCCATCGTCTGAGTTCGCCGACCCCATCGAGCTTCAGCTTCCGGGAACGAACTCAACGATCAGTAACTACAACAACAAGGTTTGTGACAACGGTACGTCTGTGCTGCTCGAATTCGCGTTCGTCAAGTCGTGCAACACGGTTTTCGCCCAACTCGGTATGGACCTCGGTGGGAACCGACTCGGAACGACAGCCAATGCGTTCGGCTTCAACGCTGAGATCCCTTTCGAGTTCAGCGTCCTGACCTCGAACTTCCCTCCCCCTGGAACAATAGAGAACGACCCGGCGGCGACCGCCCAGAGCGCGATCGGGCAACGCAACGACAGAGCAACTCCTCTGCTCATGGCCCTCATGGCTGCGGCCGTAGCCAACAACGGAAATGTCATGGTTCCCTACCTGGTCGACGAGATCTTCACCTCAGGAGGTGCGATCGAGTCCAGAACCGAAACTACGATCTGGCGTCGTGCGATGAGTCCTGCATCTGCAGCCGTTCTCTCCGACATGATGGAGCAGGTTGTTATTTCGGGGACGGGCCGCAAGGCTGCGGTGCCGGGCATCCGGATCGGGGGAAAGACCGGAACTGCAGAGGTAACCGACAAGGCCCCCCATGCGTGGTTCATCGGGTTCGGCCCGGTTGGTGCGAGCTCCGACATCGCCCAGATCGCCATTGCGGTCGTGGTCGAATCGGGAGGGGATTTCGGCGAATCAGCAACGGGGGGATCCGTGGCAGCACCAATAGCCCAGCAGGTCCTGGCAGCGTTCTTCGGGGTCTGACAGATTTCAGAAGTCAGAGACCGGAAACCAGACGGCCGACGAGGGACGACAGGGACAAGGCCTTCCGCCCTCCGGGTTCTGGCTTCTGGTTTCTGTTGCAGCCCCTTAGGGGGTTGCAGCACTACCCTCTCGCCCGTGGAAGAACGCATTCTCTCCGATAGGTATCGGATCGTTCGTCACCTTGCCCGCGGGGGGATGGCTGACGTCTACGAGGCCGAGGACACACTGTTGAACCGTCCGGTTGCGGTGAAACTGCTGCATGCCAACTTTGCGTCCGACGATGCTTTCGTCGCGCGCTTTCGGAGGGAAGCTCAAGCAGCTGCGAACCTCTCTCACCCCAACATCGTTGCCATCTACGACTGGGGACAGGATGAGGGAACCTACTTCATGGTCATGGAGCTCATCCGTGGGCGCACACTCCGTGAGATCGTGAAGTCCGACGGCCCGCTCCTTCCAAAGCGGTCCGCCGAAATAGCGGCAGAAGCCGCTGCGGCCCTATCGATCGCCCACCAACACGGTGTCTTCCACCGCGATGTCAAACCCGGAAACATCATGATCACTGAAGACGGCTCCGTAAAGGTGACGGACTTCGGGATTGCCAGAGCTCTCGATGATTCGGAGGAGCTCACCCGCACGGGTGCGGTGATCGGCACGGCAACGTACTTCTCACCAGAGCAGGCCCAGGGTTTGCCTGCCGACGAACGATCCGATGTCTACAGCCTGGGCATCGTCTTATACGAGCTCCTCGCGGGCAAGCCGCCGTTCACGGGCGAGAGTCCTGTCGCCGTGGCCTATCAACATGTGTCGGAGCCCGCTCCATCTCCGGACTCCGTGAACCCCGATACACCTCGTGAGATCGCAGCAATAGCCGAACATGCCATCCGAAAGAAGCCGGAGGACAGATACCAGACAGCAGACGAACTCCGTGCCGACCTCCTTCGGTACCTCGGGGGGAACGAACCCGTCGCTGCAGCAGCCTTCCTCGCAGCGGCACCGACAGCGATGATCGCCTCGGCGGCAGCGCCACCACCGGTCGCCGTCGGCCCGAACTCGACGGCAACCTTCGATGCCCCGGCAGATCAGCGCAGCCAGGCCGGCTACTGGGCAGCCGTCGGTGCACTGATCGTGATCCTTCTCCTAGGCCTATGGCTTCTTCTGAGGCTCTTGTCGGGTGGAACCCCGGCGCTGGGCACCGTCGAGATCCCGGATGTCACCGGCGTGCCAGAACAACAGGCATTTCAAACCCTCCAGGACATGGATCTCAAAGTGCGGACAGTCAGCGAAACAAGTGACGAGGTGGCCATCGGACTCGTCATCCGCACAAGCCCGCCATCCGGATCGGACGTGGAACCGGAGAGCTTCGTCGATGTCGTCGTCTCACTGGGTCCAGAGGAGTTCGGTGTTCCGAACGTGATCAATGAGAACGTCGACGTTGCCCGTGCCCGCATCGAAGCCCAGGGATTCGCGGTCGGCACTATCGAGTATGTACTCGCCAATGACGTCGATGAGAACCTCGTCATGGTACAGAGTCCCGATGGCGGCTCGACGGCTCCGCCCGGCACGGACGTCAACCTCATTGTCTCGGCTGGGCCGTCATCCATCGCGGTACCAGACGTATCCGGCAAATCTGCCGAGACGGCGATCCTCGAGTTGGCGCGTGCAGGATTCGAAAACATCGACACCCAGGACGAGTTCAGCCCAGATGTGCTCCAGGGCTTCGTGATAGAGACGAACCCCACCGCAGGCCAGAGCGTGCCTCGTGACGCAACGATCATCGTGATGGTCTCCCAAGGACCCGCACCCGTCGATGTTCCAGACCTCCAGGGGATTACCCAGAGCCAAGCTGAGCAAGCACTCAACGCGCTCGGGCTTCTTCTCGTGGTTAGCCCCGATACCGTTGAAGTACCCATCTCGTCGGGACTCGTCGGCAGCGTTGCTGAGCAAGATCCGACATTCGGAACGACTGTCGATGTGGGGTCGACTGTGACGGTGAAGC
>CAZWMX010000057.1:0-14286 GCA_964635205.1 uncultured Acidimicrobiaceae bacterium
CGCCATCGTGGTGTCCTGTTGACAACGCGCCGCGACGGACGGCCACAGTCGTCGTTGGTCACTATGGGTTTCGACGCAGCGGGGCGCGTCGTGGTGTCGAGCTACCCCGAGCGGGCAAAGGTCCACAACATCCGGCGGAACCCGGCGGCGTCGATGGTGGTGATGTCCGACGACTTCTCCGGCGAGTGGGTCCAGGTCGACGGGACGGCCGAGATCGTCGACCTGCCCGAAGCCGTCGAAGGTCTCGTCGAGTACTTCCGGGTCATCTCGGGGGAGCACCCCGACTGGGACGAGTATCGACAGGCCATGGTCGCCCAGGGCAAGTGCCTGATCCGCCTCACGATCGAGCAGTGGGGCCCGATCGCCAAAGGCGGCTTCCCACCACGATTCGCCGAATCGTAAGATCCGTCGTTTCATACTTCAGGCTTGAACATGAATGTCCTATTCCGGTACTATGGTTACAGCATGAAGAAGTGACATTGACTTTCAGGATATAACCTGTAGAGTAGCGGTCATGGTACGTGACAACCGACTTGCGAGGCAGAAGCTCGATGAGCGCTTCGACGCGCTTCGCCCCCTCATGGGCCGGCCGAGGCCGCACACAGGATGGATCCGGGCGATCCGCCAGGCGCTGGGGATGTCGGGGCCCGAACTCGCCGATCGCCTCGGAGTTACCGCACAGTCCGTCTCGGACATGGAGCGCAGCGAGGCGACCGGTTCGATCAAGCTCGAGACGCTTGAACGGGCCGCCGACGCCCTCGGCTGCAACCTCGAGTACGTGCTCGTGCCCAAGAGGAGCCTTCACGATATGGTGGAGGGACAAGCCCGCAGGAAAGCACGGCGCCACATGACACGAATCGCCTACCACGGCAGCCTCGAGGGCCAGGCTCTGCCCCGGGACGTCGTGGAGGCAGAGATCGAGGACCTCGCCCCGGGTTTCGTCGACAAGCGGGGCCTGTGGAGCAAGGACGTCGGCTGGTGATGCCGGACCCGATGGTCCCCGTCGGCGACGGCCACACAGCTCTCGCCGAGGAGGACCGTCGGGGGCTCATCCCGAGCTACATAGCGACGCGAAGTGAGCTGTTCGAGGCCGAGGAGCGCAACATCTCCCAGGCGCTTCTGGGTCGCCCACCGACAATCGAGCAGGTACTCGACGATGCATATCTGCGAAGCCTGCACCACGACATGTTCGGCGACGTGTGGGACTGGGCCGGTCACTACCGCACCCGCGACACCAACATCGGGATCACGTTCGAGCGGATCCCCGGTGCGGTCCGTGCCCTGGTGCTCGATGCCCGCACCTGGGTGGAGTGCGACACCTATCCCACGGACGAACTCGCCGTGCGGTTCCACCACCGCCTCGTCGCGATCCACCCGTTCCCCAACGGCAACGGCCGCCACGGCCGGATCGCCGCCGACTATCTGATCACAGGCCTCGGTGGCACGGTATTCACGTGGGGTGCCAAGTCGGGGAAGAGCATCGACGAGCTCCGCCGCATCTACCTCGCCGCCCTCTACACGGCCGATACGGGCGACGAGGACGAACTTCTCACCTTCGCCCGTAGCTGACGGAGCTTCGGCTGTTCCCTGTCCCTCTGTCAACGTGGATCCGTTGACTCGAACCCTCACATGGCCGTTCCCCAAACCTGCACGCTGCGTCGGGCAGGGGTCTTGTATCTCGCTCTGCGATCTGGCACGGTCGGGACATGACAGATATGAATCTCCGACAGGTCAAAGTGTCGCTTCCCCGTGAGCTTGTGTCGATCGTCGACGTCGCTACGCCGACGCATCGCTCGCGCTCGGTCGTCGTTGCCGAGGCGCTCCAGCTGTGGCTCGAAGCCAGAGGCATCGAACCGCCGGGAGATTGGAGGGACCGGTGGACAGTGTCGGGCAATGAGCCTTCCGATGAGGTCAAGGCGCATCCCAGTTTCGGGCCGTCATGACCTCGAGCACTTGTCTCGGCGCGATGTGGGACAGGTACGTGTCGGTGGTCTGGAGGCTGGTGTGGCCGAGCTGGCGCTGGATGATCGGGATGGGGACACCCTCCATCAGGAGTTCGTAGGCCATCGTGTGACGCAGGCCATGAGGATGCACTCGCTTCTCGATTCCCACACGATCTGCCAGTCGCATCAGCATCTCGCGGACCATCGAGCGTGACATCGTCCGACATTTCTGTGAGCAGAAGAGGGGAACTCCCTGCGGGGGAGCGAGTTGTTCCGAGCGTGTCATCACCCATCGTTCGATGATGGGTGTGGCGCCGGGGTCGATTCCCACGGTGCGTCTGCGGTCCCCCTTGCCGTGTAGGACCGCAATGGAGCCGATACGAAGGTCGACATCCTTCGGTTGGAGCGCAAGAGCTTCCCCCACCCGCAACCCGGATCGGTACATCACCGTGATGAGCGCACGATCTCTCACACCCGTAACCGTGTTCTTACAGGCAGCGAGCATCGCAAGGATCTCGTGTGGCGTGAGGATCTCTGCCGGCAGTTTCAGTCCCTTGTGGGCAGGCTCGACACCAGCCCCCGCACCAGGGAACGCTCCTGCGGTACGCATCGCGTCAACCGTGTTCTGTGTACACGGAGCCGATGCGGAGAAGCAACTGCCGCATTGGATACATCTCTCCGTCATCGAAGGAGACGTTCTCGTTGCACTCAGCGATCTCAGCTTCGATCGTCTTGAGCGCCCGCTCGAGGATTTGGCACAGGTGTGGTGGGAGAGCGCCGGACATGTTCACCCGTCCGCATGGCTCGATCTCGATGTCGAAGTGGTCGAGAGCAGTCTCGAGGTCCTGAAGGCTTTCGCCCGCAACAATGATGGTGTTCTTGTTCATACAAGGAACGTATCTCGCGGCTCTGACACAAACGCTCTGTCACGCCGTGGTTGGGTGCGGACCAGCCGATACGTCACACAGCCCAATGCGTAGCCGATCGCCCTGCACACGCTCCCGCTGGCGTCTCCTCGGGGGCGGTTGACGCTCCATCAGCGAAGTGGGATCGTGGGGGCTGAAGCTGCTCCTCGTATGTGTCACAAACGTGACATCGGCAACGTTACAAATGATGCCTCAGACCCTTGCAGGTGGTGCATCGAAGACGCTGTCTGTGGTGCAGACGCATGTGGATGGATTCCCAAGCGGCACCCTGTTGACCCATTGCTGCCCGTCACAGCACTTCGCACAGGCCCTGATCCGTCGCTTTCAGATCTGAACACCTACGGGCTCCTCTTTGCATCTCTCGTGGTGAGGGATCTTCGCACTCATTCACAGGCGTGCGACGCGGAGTTGTTCCACTATCGCGATTGCAGCAAAGGGACGGGTTGTGTACCTACCAGCGCCGCCGTTCAGTCTGTGATGATCTCACTCAGGAGTTCGATCAGTTCCGTGCTCGCGTACATCTGCCTCGGTCTCCCAGATTTGGTACGTCGCGAGAACGACCGCTCGGTTAGGACTCCGTCTTCGCCGAGGCGGGCGAGTGCCTCGTGCGCCGCCTGGCGACTGATGCCGTAGCGCTCTGCAACGGTGTCGGAGTTGACGATGGGGTGGACCGGCAGATCACAGATGACACGTGCAGCAACCGACTCTCCACGGGATCTGGACCGGTCCGCGAGCGACGAGAGCAATGAAGTGACGCGATTCTCGGCAGAGTGCATCCAAGCAACAGCAGCGACGACTGACATTCCGAAGAACTCGATCCACGCGTCTGTGTCTCCAGCCTGGTATTGCCGGAGCCTGTCGATGTATCCGTCCTTGTCCTGGCTCCAAGGAATCGATACGGGCACGGGCGCGTCCAGTGAGATCCGGCCGGCGAGCACATGCTGGATCAGCATGCGTCCCACCCGTCCGTTGCCGTCGGTGAACGGATGAATGACCTCGAATCGTGCGTGAGCGACGGCTGCCTGGACGACCGGTGCGATGTCGGTGCGCGATGTGTAGGCCGCAAGATCAGATGTCAGTGTCTCGACGACCTCCGGTCTCGGCGGAACGAATGCGGCATTACGTGGTCCGTAACCGTCGCCACCGATCCAGTTCTGCTTTGTTCGGTACGCACCGATATCCACATCCTTCATCCGTGGATGGCCCTCGGTCAGGAGTCGGTGCCAGCGGAGGTAGTCATCGGGATCCGCGGGGAACGGCGTCGTGAGCGCGTTTCGCAGCCCCTTGAGGTTGCCGATGATCCGCGATGCGATCGGATCGCGGATCTCGTCCGCAGTCGCAACCTCTGCCTCGAGGATGCGTCGAGGGCCGACGGTGATGTCCTCGATGATCGAGGAGGCGCTGGACTCCGAGCGGTAGAGGACCGACGCGATGCCGGCTCCGGGGAGCGCCGGCACAGTTCCCAACGCACGGGACGCTTCTGCAACCGCGAGCGCGGCGGATTCAGACAGGCTGACCGAAAGGTTCGCGATCGGCTCTGCCTCATACGGCTCGTACTCGTAGGTCCTGCCGAGGTTGTCTGTCCACATGTAGCTTGACAAAGATCATCCTTTTGCAAAGAGATATCGTGTCTATCTTGGCAAATAGACTGGATTTGTCAAGACAAGATGAAGAGACAAGATCTGTCCTACTCCGGTCCCAGGTCCCAGATCCCAGGTCCCATGTCCCAGGTCCCAGGTCTCAGGCTCTCGTCGAGGTCCTCGAGGCTTTCGCCTGCAACAATGATGGCGTTCTTGTTCATACACCGAACATATCTCGCGGCTCTGACACGAATGCCCCATCATGCCGTGAATGGGTGCAGATCCTCGGTGCGTCAGCAGCCCAGGGCGTAGCTGATTGCCCAGCACACGTCATCCATCGTCGCGTCGTCCACGGTTCCAACGTGGCTCGAGAGTGGTGCAATGGTGCGGAGGCTGCCACAGTTGATCCGCTACGAAGCCGTATGGTTGAGACATCTGCGCCCAAGCGGTCAGGTTCTCTGCGTCGTGGGATCTTGACTGGCAGGTAGGGGGTCAGGGGTCCGATTTCACTCAGCTTGGAAGAGTGTCTTCAGTTTCATGCAGTCAATCACGGATTGCCTCTACTGGCTCGGGCGATGAATGCTGGATCCTTCACTTGTGTTGTCTCTGAGTATTAGGTTGATCTAATAGCAGTAGTCGCTTATACTCTTGGCATGTGGGAAGTCGAATACACCCACGAGTTCGAGGATTGGTGGCGAGAACTCTCAGTGGAGCAACAAGAGGCCTTGGATGACAGGGTGATGCTCCTTGCAGAGCACGGACCAGGTCTGAAGCGCCCTGTAGTTGCCGAGATTGAGTCTTCTCGCCATTCGAGAATGAAGGAGTTGAGAGTGTCCAGAGCCGGTGCCCTACGGGTGCTGTTTGCCTTCGATCCCCGACGCCACGCCATCTTGCTCCTCGGCGGAGACAAGTCCGGTCAGTGGTCCAAGTGGTACGAACAGGCTGTTCCCATGGCAGACGAACTGTATGACACGCATCTCGAGGAGTTGAGAGCCGAAGGCCTGCTCGGCAGATCGAGCGAACAGGAGGACATCTAGTGCCTACAACCAAGAACTATCGAGACCTCCATGACGAGGTTGTCGAGCGCCGCGGCGCGACGGAACGACTCGCAGAGTTCAGAGAGCACACGCTCGCTGAGATCGGTCTGTTCGACCTGCGTCGCCATCTGGACATGTCGCAGGTGGATCTTGCGGCCGAACTCGGGATCAGCCAATCCGCCGTATCCCAGCTCGAACATGCCGGTGACTTGAAGGTCTCAACGCTCCGCAACTACCTGGCCCGGATGGGTGCTCGTCTCGAACTTGTCGCGGTCTTCGACGATGATGCCCGGGAGTTCAGTGTGCCGATACGCGTTGGGGACGCCACGTCTACATGAGCGTGAGCCCAAGCCCAGTGAAGCGGTGAGGAGCGACGTGACCTCACCTGGTCGCGTCGATGAACTCGACCTCGTAGGCGGCAAGCGATTTGTCGGCTGAGATGATCGGGAGACGTTCGAGCATCGCCTGGCTGACGAGGAGTCGATCAAACAGGTCACGGTGGTGATCATCGAGTCGGGACACCAGCAGCGCATGACTGTGTTCAATCGGCAGCCCATCGACACCGCTCGCCAGTAGACGGTCGGGGACGTAGCGGTCTGGTGGATCGGGGAGCTGCACGTTGCCTCGACGGAACTTGATCGCGATCTCCCATGCACTGGCAGACGAGAGGTACAACTCGTTCCGTTCGTCAGCAAGGAGTGTCAGTGTGTGGCGGCCGATCCGTTCTGGCTGGGCCTGAATCCACAGCCACACTTCGGTGTCGAGCAGGTACTTCACAGCCCGAAGAGATCCAGACTGTCCTCTGTGATTGGGTGATTGAGGTTGTCTGGCACCGTGAACTTGCCTGCGTCGATGCCGAGCCTCCGCTGCTCGGCTGGTTTGACCGCAACGAGCCGTGCGACTGGTGTGGTTCCCCGTGCGATCACGATCTCTTCCCCGGCAGCGACCCTGCGCATTAGCCGGGAGAAGTGTGTCCGTGCTTCGTTGATTGCGATGGATTTCATGTGACCATCGTGAAGGAGCCGGACGGCGGGTTCGATAGCCCCGTAGTGGGAATTCGGCGCGTCGCTCACGCAACGGGGACGGTCTATCGGTGGTCCGTTCTAACCGGGCTTCAGGGGACTCTGGTCAGGGAAGCGTGAGACGGAGAGCAGTCACTCAGCTCCGAAGAACCAGCTTGGGAATGGTTCTTCGTCCGCAACGATGAGTGTGTCTGCGCGCTGGAACCATGCGAGCTCCTCGTCGGTTGTCGCCGCCGCCTTGCTTGCGCTCCGACAGGCGATGCCGGGTTCTCCTGTATCCCACGCGGCTTGACCGATGGGCCGGCAGACCTCGTGCGGGATTGTCTCGCCGGCATCGTCACATGGGTACGAGCATGGAAGGCCCGCGGTGACACAGCCCTCATCGGTGACCACATCCACATGATCCTCGTTCTCGAGATCGACGGTCACAAGCATCGGACCTGCTCCCGGATCCAGATCCTCGGGTGAGTACGGCTGGTCTGCAAGCTTGTGCGCCACGAACTTGCGTGCAAGAGGCCCGGACCGGTTCAGATACACGACGGGAAATGAGCCGGGCTCGTTCCACCTGCCTCCTGTGGCGACGCCTGAGTGGCCATCGAGTGGATCTCGCCAGGCAGGATCGACCACTCGGAAGTAGCTGCCTCCCCGCGTTACGTGTCTGAAGCTCAAGCGGGGATCGCCCAGTCGAACGACGACCGTACCTGCTCCAAGACAGCGTCTTGCCGATTCTCCTCGATCATCCCAAGGATGGTGAGGCCGCCGTATGCTGTTGCCGGCCGACGAACAACGCCGGGGACACGATCGGTCTTCAGGTGCGAATCGAGGAGGTCGGCGATCGATCCAACGGCCGAGACCTTCTCGCGCCGCGCTGCGGGAATCTCCGTTGATTGCCACTGCGTCACGGCCTGGCGCGTGACTCCGAAGAGTCGGCCGAGGTCTGTGATGTTGAGACCGAAGATGCGCTGTATGCGCTCGAGGTCCTGTTCGTCGTGGCTGAGAGCGCGAGTCACGTTCCTGCGAAAGGCATCGAGCTGGGCGACAGATACGTCCAGGTGAGGGAGCGCGGGTGCGTCGAGGCGTACGGGATGCAACCCTCGAATCGCGATCCGCAGATTCTGGAGAAGGGCCGCACACGATCCAACACCCAGATCGTTGGTTCGCGCTACCCACGGAGAGAACGGCGCGCTCAGGGCCTCGTTCTCGAGGACGAAATTGGACGCTGAGCCGGGGGCCAGGGCGATGTCGACGATCCGCAGCCCTTCCTCCGATTCGGTGACGAGATCCGGCCTTTGCGTGTGGATCTCAGCGAGCAGAGACTGGGAGAGTGACCGCCATGCCCGCACGTACTCAAATGCTGCAGCTTGGTTTCCCGCCATGGCCTGTTGGAGAACGTTCCTGAATCGTGCTGCATCGTCACCGACCGATTCCCGACACCATGACTCGATGTCGTCAGGGGACTCGGTCTCGAGAGCATGAAAAAGCGCGTCGGTCGTCATGGCGCAAGCATATCGCAAGTAACGTGCAGCTGCAAGGAAAACGCAAGTTGGTTCTGCTACTTCGTCGCATCGATTCCGAGTCGGCGCTCACGCCGGAATCCGATCGCAACGAGCCGGACGACCCAGTCAGCGGATCGTGTCACGTCGATCCTTCTCACCAGCGGCCGCCCGCCTGAGGAGCTTGGAGAAGTGCCTCTTCGCTTCGGAGATACCCATGCTGCTCATGCCCAACATCGTGACGATTCCGACACGCCGATGCAAGGGTGTCGTTTCTTGACCTTCGCGCGTCGGTGAACGACAAGGGACGGGTTGTGTCGATCGTTCCATGGTTGCGTTGTATGCGGGAGGTGACCGACCGGGGCGCGGGATGGGTGCCGCACCGTGAGTGCGGCACCCATCCTGTCGGTCCTGGTCAGTCCGAGACGTGGTAGCGGAGTACCTGCCGGTTCCCGCCATTCATCCGGAAGGTCACTTCGTAGTGACCAGCGACCTCGGGGTCGGGAGTGAACAGGGTGATGAACTTGCCGGTTGGTACACCGGTCACGAACGCCTGGATCTCAACCGACGGGCCGGTGGACGTCAGCGTCTGGTTGCGGGCACCGTGCGGGGTACGGATCCACACCTGACCCACAGTCCTTCCGTCCTTCACGAGGTGACCGTGTCTGGCGTTGACCATGACAAGGTCGACCCCGACGGCTGCGCCTCCGCCACGCTCCCACAGGTACATCCCGACCTGGCGACCCGACTCACCAAGTGTCACGTCCTGGTAGAGCGGGTTGAAGAAGGGAGGTGGCGGTCCCGGAGGGCCGCTGAACAGAGCAACGACGTTCGCGCTCGGTCGCACATTGGGAATGATCCTGACGTGACCCTCTCCCTTCAACGTCGTGGTGCTGGCGGGGTCCGGCTGGATCTCGACCTCGACGTCGTACCGTCCGGGACCCGGATTGGTGGATGCGAGCAACGCCAGATGCACGGCCTTCGGCCCGGGCCCGAACGCTCCGACTGCCCAGTCATCGGTCAGCGTCAACGTGATCGTGTTCCCAACGATGTTCGTCGTGTACGGGAACGGGGCACGTGGGCTCTGTGGCCAACCCTGGAGAATGATCACAGGCGGTGGCGGACCAGCGGGTGAGAATCCCTGGTTGCCCGTCAGGTCGAACGCCTCGTCGAGTTCGACGGTGATCGTGCCACCCGACCTCATCCCAACTCCGTCGACTGCCGGGTTCGGATCGGCGAACGACACAAGAAAGTCCAACGCGGCACCTGCTGTCGTTCCGTCGGGAGCCACCGGCGCCCGGGTCGTTGTTATGCGCAGGCCGTCGCTTTTGCTGTGCGCGGACACCGCTGCGGGGAAGACACCCACCAGCAGTGCAACGCTGAACAGTACAGCGAGCAACCTCCGTGTAGCGAAACCACCTTCTTCCTTCGACAACCTCGCGGTGTCGATGACTCGTGTCACACTGTGTCTCCACATACTGCGTTTCCACATACTGCCTTCTTCCCTATGCCGGTCGCCGGGTCAGGTTGGGCCCTTGGAGCGCCGGACTCGAGGCAAACGTATGTGAGCGGGCTTGGAGGGAACTTGGCTCGGACTTGGCTCGGAACGAGGTCCGTCAGCAGTCGAAAGAAGGATCGATGCTCTCGAACTGGGCAGCCCACCAGAAGTCGGGGTTGCCGATTGCATTGGAGAGCTGGCTCTCGAGATCGGCGCCGCTGAGGGCACGACCGTGCGGGGCCATCCCGATGTGCACGTGGGCGCAGTACGGGTCGTCGAGTATCGCGCCGGCAGCTGACGGCGATCCGACACTGATCTCGCCGGACATCTCGAGCCAGTCACCGTCGGCGATGATGCTGTCGAGCTGGTAGATCGCTCCCTCTGCTGCGGGCCGCTCTCCGGTTTCTGCGTCGGGGAGGATGTCGACCATGCGACACACGTTGGGGTCCTTGCACAACGGCGGGTGGTTGAACAGGAAGATCCACAGGGTGAAGACCTCGATTTCGCCGGGTCCCGGCATCGGTGTGGGATCCCCCGCTGGCGTCTCAGGTGGCGGATAGTTGTAGGTTCCCGGGTCGGGCCGCGGCGCCGAGAGCTTGACGACGAGCCTGTCTTCCCGCCGCTCGAGGGTGACCGCGTCGTTGGACCACACGCCGTTGCCTCCCTGGGCGCCGAGTGCGAGGCGCTCGACGGTCACTGCCGGGGCAGGATCACTGGAAATGACGGCGAACAGCGCAACGATGAAGAGCACAACAACCACGATCGCCGTGAGCGGCCAGAACCGGCGGCGACTTCGAGTGTGTTGCACGGTTTCCGAACTGTCGTTGGGTGTTCCAGACCCCGCACTCGTCACGCTTTTGAATATACACGGCGGAACTTGCCCCTGACTTAAATCTGCCCGAATCACACAGTCTTAAGTCAGGGACAAGCTTCGTCTGCTGTACTAGACGAATGACTGGTGCGTCCGAACCGACGGTTGGAAGAGGCACCGAGTTCCGCGTCCTTGGCCCGCTCGACGTTCTGCATCATGGCGAGGTCCTCGACCTCGGACCGTTCAAACAGCGGTCCTTGCTCGCGCTGTTGCTCATCAACGCCGATCGCGTCGTGACGACCGACAGGATCCTCGAAGAGCTCTGGGGTGACGACACCCAGGGAAAGGAGAAGGCTCTGTGGGTGTACATCTCGCACCTGCGATCGATCCTCGAACCGGAGCGGGAGCGTCGCGCGGTTGGCAAGGTCATCGAACGTCTGGACTACGGCTACCGGCTCAACGTTGGCAGCGCACAACTCGACAGTCGCGTGTTCGAGGACCGCCTTGTCCGCGCACACGAGACGGTCGACGATCCGCTGGCTCGAGCCGAGTTGATCGCTGAGAGCCTCGAACTGTGGCGGGGGTCGGCATACGAGGACTTCCAGTATGAATCCTTCGCCATGGCTGAAGCTGAACGCCTCAACGAGATGAGGGCCAACGCGTTCGAGGATCGAGTGGCCGCCGTTCTCGAACGCGAGACGGGTAGCCGACTCGTCCCACAGATCGAGAACCATCTCTCGCGCCATCCGCTGCGCGAACGTGCCGTCGCACAGCTCATGGTCGCCTTGTACCGCTCCGGTCGATCTCCTGATGCGCTGCGGACCTACAGCCGCTTTCGTCGATATCTCGGTGAGGAGCTCGGTATCGAACCCTCGCCGGAACTCGCCGCTCTCGAAGAACGAATCCTGCTCCACGACCCCCAGCTTCAGCTCCCGGGTACCCCTTCTCAGGGTTCGTTCGAGGGCGAGGTGTCGAATCCGTACAAGGGCCTCGCCTCGTTCGAGGCCGAGGACGCCGACAGGTTCCATGGGCGAACCCGCCTTGTCGCCGAGGTGATCCGCAAGATGTCGGGCGACGACACGCTCGTAGCCCTCGTCGGGGCCAGCGGTTCGGGGAAGAGCAGCGTGGTGGCTGCTGGTGTCGTGCCTGCACTGCGCAACGGCGCCGTGGCTGGATCCGATTCCTGGCCGATCGTCACGATCGTGCCCGGCGCGAACCCGTTTGCAGAGCTCGAGGCGGGTCTGAACCGTGTCGCCATCGAGGGTGCAGCCGACCTGATGGGTGTCCTTCGCGCCGGGCGTGCAGGGATGCTGCGTGCGGCGCTTCGTGCGTTGTCTGAGGGCACGGACAGGCTCGTGCTCATCATCGACCAGCTCGAGGAGCTGTTCACGCTTGCGTCACCCGACGATCGCGCAGCGTTCCTCGATGGGTTGTGTGAGGTCGCAGGCGACCCCTATCGCCGTGTGCTGGTCGTTGTCATGTTGCGGGCCGACTTCTACGACCGTGCGCTCGAGCATCAGGAGTTCGCCGGGCTTGTGGGGAGAGGCGTCGTGAACGTGACGCCGCTCTCTCTCGAGGAACTCGAGGAGGCCGTCGAGATACCTGCCAAACACGTGGGGGTGGAAGTCGATTCGGCGCTGATGGCGCAACTCGTGGTTGATGTCGTCGGGAAACCCGGAGCGCTGCCGCTTCTCCAACACGCGCTGATGGAGCTCTTCGAGAGAAGGGACGGTCGTCGAATGACCCTGGCGTCGTACGACGCGATGGGTCGTGTGGGCGGCACGATCGCGTCCCGTGCCGAGGACATCTACCGGGAGATCCCTCCGGCTGAGCAGGAAGCGACGCGTCAGATCTTCCTTCGGCTCGTCACGGTGAGCGCAACGAACGAGTGGACGCGCAGAAGGGTTCACGGGTCCGAGCTCCTCTCCCTCGATGTCCCCGCGGTGACGATCCACGGCGTGATCGATGCCTTCTCACGTCATCGGCTCATCACCTTCGATATGGACCGGGTCACCCGTGGTGCCGTCGTTGAGGTGGTGCACGAGGCGCTGCTCACGCAGTGGCCGAGGCTGACGAACTGGATCATCGAGGCAGGGGACGACATCGCCAGACAGTCGCGACTCGCTGCAGCCACCACAGAGTGGGTTAATGCAGACAGATCAGGCGACTACCTGTTCACCGGGTCGAGGTTGGCCGAGTACTCGGCGTGGACCGAGACGTCGACGCTGCTGCTCACCATGGATCAGCGGGCCTTCCTCGACGGGGCTGTCGCCGAGGAACGGGAACTCGAAGCGCAGGAATCGCAACGCCTTGCGCGCGAGGGGAAGCTGGGACGCAAGGCACGACGACGCACGACTGCGTTGGTCCTTGCGTTGATGGTCATCGCAGGGATCGCCGGAGTAGCAGTCGTCAACGCCCTCGATCGGGCGCCGGTGATCGCCGTCGTGTATTCGGGAAACGAGACACCCACAGGCCAGGCGATCGCTGCTGCGATCGAGACGATTCGCAGTGACCTCGGAGTCGACGTGGTGCCGATCATCCCTCCTTTCGTCTCGTTCGAAAGCCAGATCACCGAGGCGATCGACGCGGGAGCCGAGCTGGTCGTCGTTGATGGACAGTTCGAGGGTTCTGCGTTCCGAAGTGCAGAGCGCTACCCGGATCTGCGATGGGTCGTTCTGCAACACACGTCATCGGGAACAGGATTCGACGTTGCCCAGGGTGCGTTCCTCATGGGTGTCGCCGCAGCGGGGGAATCGACCACCGGAAAGGTCGGGTTCGTCGGGCTGCACCAGAACCCGGAGTCCGAAGCACTCCGCGCCGGGTTCGAGGCGGGTGTGCGGGAGCATCGGCCGAGTGTCGAGGTGCTGGCGAGCTACGCAACGGCAACCCCGTGGCTCGATGGCGATCCCGATACCGCCGTGCAGGCCGCGGCCGGGCAGCTGTATGACGCAGGGGCCGACATCGTGTTCAATGCAGCCCAGTCTCCCGGCGTCGTAGCGGCGGCGAAGGGGTACAAGGCTGCCACCGCCGACCATGTGTACAGCATCGGGTCGTTCACCGATGAGTACCTCGACGTGGGTCCGCAGGATCGTGACTTCGTGCTCACGTCCCTCGTGAAACAGTATGACGAGATCATCGTCGCCATCGTCTCGGATTGGATAGATGACGGTGAGCTGGAGGACAGGTCGCAATGGACGCTTGCCGAAGGAGCGATGACCTACAGCTCACTGGGTGACGAGCTCGCAGACCGGGTGAAGAGGGATATCGACCGCCTGCGGGCCGACGTGATCTCGGGTGTTGTGTCTGTTCCCGGGGCTCCGAAAGGTGTGCTGGTGCCGACCGAGCCGGCGGCCGACATCGTCGAGGTCACGGTGTCGTTTGATGGGTCGACGTGTTCCTACGATGGCCCGCAGGACGTTCCCATCGGCTCGACACTCGACATCACATTCCTGAACGGAACCTCGGGCGATGCGAAGCTCGAGATCGGGGACGACCGTCTCGTGACGATCCTCGCACCGACCGATGCGCCCGGCCACGGCTTCTACGTCCTGCTCGAGGACGAGGCACCGCTCATGTGCGCCTCTGTCGATGGTGGTGTGAACATCGCAGCCGATCGCGGTCCCTCCCATGTACCGACTCCCGCCGATATCGACGTGGTGGTATCGATACAGGCCGAGGCATGTGAAGTGGAGGTTCTCTCGTCCATCTCCGACGGTGATCTCGTCGGTTTCTGGATCGAGAGTGCAGACGGTGTCAGCGGTGGGGCGTATTCCTGGCTCCCTGCCGACGCAGGGCAAGTGCTCACCGACCCGGCTTTCCGCCCCGTCTTCAGCGACGCCACCCGCAGGTGGCGATGGGAGGAACAGGTCGACGGACAGCCGACGTTCTACGCGCGGACCTTCTCGGCGGGGGACTGGGCCGTCGGGTGCTGGAGCCAGACCACCACGGATGACCTGCAAATCGCGATCAATCGATA
>CAZWMX010000058.1:0-10813 GCA_964635205.1 uncultured Acidimicrobiaceae bacterium
CTGGAGCGGGTGAGGGGAATCGAACCCCCGTATTCAGCTTGGGAAGCTGATGTTCTGCCATTGAACTACACCCGCAGGCATCGCCGAGTGTATCGCGAGACCCCCTTCAGCCGTCTGGCGTAGGAAGCCGAGAAATCCTGCGGTGGTCGCGAGTGATGTGCGCGACGGGGTGTCAGTCGGCGTGAACGATGTCGATGATGGGTTGAAGGGCTTCGACGGCCTCCGTCGTTCTCGGGTAGACGTCACAGCGCACCTCTTCGATACCGAGTTCGCCGAGACCGACAAGCTGCTCGGCGATCTCGTCTGCGGTACCGGTGATGGGCTGACCGAATCCAGACCCTTCGCCGGAGAACCCTGGCGGCACGATCGAGTACATGTCGAATGTGCGCCCGAGCGTGTTCGGATCGCGGCCAACCTCTTCGCACGCTCTCTCGAGATCATCGATGATGGGCCTCACCCGTTCGACGATTTGGTCCAACGTCTCATCCCAACTCCACCAGTTCCACGAATCCGCATAACGCGCAGCCAGCCGCAGCATCTTGGAGCCCCCTGCCGCGATGTTGATCGGTGGGCCCGTGTTGCCCGGGCCCCGAAGCACGAGCTCAGCGTGGTGCAACGAGTAGAACTCACCATCGAAATCGACCTCTCCCGTTTTGAGCAGTGAATGGATGATCTCGATCGCCTCGGCGAAACGGGAATATCGCTTGTCCGTCGGGTATCCGAACGCCTCGTAGTCCGAATCAGGCGTGTTGCCTGCTCCGATGCCGAGCACATACCGGCCTTGGGCGATTTCGTGCACCGTCTCAGCGATTCTCGCTGTGAGTCCCGGCGATCGGTACGGTGCGTTCACGACGGATTGTCCGAGGGTGAGCCGCTCCGTGGAAGCGGCCAATGCCGCTGCTATGGAGAAGGATTCCCAGTAACCGTCCGCCGCGTTGTCGCCGCGCAGCAACAACGCATCTTCGAAAACGAACGAGTCGAATCCGATGGCCTCTGCGGCAAGAGCACGATCCCGAACCGAATCCCACGTCGGTGGATTGGCGTCCGGTCTTCCGTGAAGCTGTGTGATGAGTCCGATGCGCACGCTCGAGAGGCTACATGATGCGCTCGGAGCCGTTGGGAGAATCAGCTCAGCAGGCTGACAGCTCCCCAGACAGCGATCAGCGTCCCAACAGTAAGTAACCAGTACGCACGAACCGCCCGGAATTCGCCGGTTTCGCCCTCGGGAGATTTGCCTCGCTTGTTCTGAATGATGGCGAACAGGTTCCCGATCACCATGGCAAGTCCGAGAGCAAGAGCGATCTGCTTGATCAGCAGATTGAGGTTGAGGATCTCTTCCATCCCCGTGAAGGTACCTCTTCGCCGATTCTGGCGTCCCTCGGGGCGATATATCGCCCCGAGGGACGCCAGAACGGAGTGGGGCGAGTGGGGGGTGGGCGGTATTTCGTGGGGCGGATACGCTTTTCGGCTATGCACAGGCCTATGCCCGCCCGAAACCCGACACCCTGGCGAACGTCCGCGCGCCGAGGGACGCTCTCCGTTGTTCTCTGGGCCTTTGGGCTTGCAACCACTTTGCTGCTGGTTGGGCTGTGGGGCCGGGCCGTTACAAACGATCAGCCGACGGTTCAGGCCTCAGCGCGCTCTGTTGTCAACGCCGACGTGGCCACGGACCGGATCTACGCCTGGATGGAGGAAGGTGTTGCAGCCTCTGCGGACGTGGACGCAGCGACCGCCGAGGAGGTGGTTGTTGCTCTACGGGAACACCCCGAGGTGGAGGCCGCCGTCGGCTCGATGGTTGATCAGTTCGTTGGCGCACTCTTCACTCCTGAGGGTGAAGTTGCGACCGTTGACCTGGCAGACTCGCTCGACGCGGTTGTCCCGCTTGTTGTATCAGGCCTAGCTGCGCGTGATGTGACGGTGGATGAAACAACGCTCATCGCTGCCCTTGAAGATGCCGAGACGATCGCTCTCGAGACCGGAGAGGCGGCATCCGTTGTCCGTGTAGTTGAGGACGTCAGATCACTTCTCTCCCTGATCGTGGTGCTTGCTGCGACCGCACTTCTCCTCGCTGGTTCATCCGCCGTCTGGCTGTCGGAAGACAGACTTGCGATGGTGCGCAAGCTCGCTACTCGTCTTCTGATGTCGGCACTCTCGTTTGCGATCCTGTTCCGAGTTGGATCCTGGGTCCTGGATCCCAGAGGCGGGGGAAGTCCGATCGCGAGTGGTGGTTCCATTCTTCTTGGAAGCAACGGGGACGTATTTCTTTCCGTAGCACTCGTCGCTGCAGGAATCTCCGGAGGTGTTGTCTGGCTTGTGTGGCGGAGGACAAATCGACGCAGGAACGAGGGCTGCGGCACCGTCGAATCGGACGCTGACACGAGGGAACTCGTCAGGACCTGAGAGCGCCTGAATTTCTGCTGCAGGGAGCTGCGCCATTCGATAGCATCGGCCTCAAGCCCGGGAGGCAGGATGAAGACGTACACGACGCCAGGTGCATCACAGGTTGATCCGCAACTCAATGCAGTGCAGCAACTCATCAAGCGCGCCGACGAAGCACCGGATCACCCTGCGCTTGCCTACCGCGACGGTGATGTGTTCCTAGATGTGTCGACGGCTGAGATGTGGACCACGGTTCGTGAACTTGCCGCCGGTCTCGTCGCTTCGGGCGTGGAGAAGGGTGACCGGGTAGCCCTGCACTCAGGAACCCGCATCGAGTTCACCTACTTCGACTATGCGATATGGGCCGCGGGCGCCGCGACCACGACGATCTATGAGACGTCATCCGCAGAGCAGGTGCAGTGGATCCTCTCCGATTCCGGATGTGTGGCACTGATCTCTGAGAATGCCGACACCTACGCCGTGTACGGAGAGGTGGCCGACTCGCTTCCGGCATGTGAACGCGTATTCGTGATCGAGGACGGCGCCGTCGGGACGCTGCGGGCGATGGCCACCGACGAAACCCTTGCCGAGGTGGACAGACGGGTGGCTGGCATTCGACACAGCGACCTTGCAACTCTGGTGTATACCTCCGGCACGACGGGCATGCCGAAGGGATGTGCGCTCACACACCACAACTTCGCGTGGGAGTACACCCAGCTCGACGGTTCGGTTGCAGAGCTCCTCGGTGAGGGCAATCGAACCTTGATGTTCCTCCCCTTGGCGCACATCTTTGCCAGGGTTGTCCAGGCAGCCGCCGTTTCGTCCGGTGCGACGATCGGATACTCGTCCGGCATTCCGAACCTGCTCGAGGAACTCCCGATGTTCAAGCCGACGTTCGTGTTCTCCGTTCCCCGAGTCTTCGAGAAGATCTACAACGGGGCAAAACAGAAAGCTGAAGCAGACGGCAAGGGCAAGATATTCGACAAAGCAGTCGGTGTCGCGATCGCGTACTCTCAGGGCATCCAACGGGGCAAGATAACGGTTGGTGGCAAGCTTGCCCACAGCGTATTCGACAAGGTGGTGTATTCGAAGATCCGTGCGCTGTTCGGAGGCGACATCAGATACGCGATCTCAGGAGGAGCCCCACTCGGCGCTCGGCTCGGCCACTTCTTCCGTGGTGTCGGTGTGACGATCCTCGAGGGATACGGCCTCACTGAAACCACCGCTGGGGCGACACTCAACACCCCGCGTTCCATCAAGATCGGGACCGTCGGGAGGCCGATCCAAGGGGTATCGATCCGAATTGCAGATGATGGGGAGATACTCATCAACGGTGGTCACGTGTTTTCCGGCTACTGGAACAACGAGTCCGCGACACAAGAGGTGTTCACCGAAGACGGGTGGTTCCGATCGGGCGACCTCGGTGTACTCGACGACGAGGGATTCCTTTCGATAACAGGGAGGAAGAAGGAGATCATCGTCACCGCAGCGGGCAAGAACGTCGCCCCGGCGGTTCTCGAGGACAGAATGCGATCGAACCCGCTTGTGAGTCAGGTGATGGTTGTCGGGGACGCAAAACCGTTCATCGCGGCCCTCGTCACGCTCGATGCCGATGCCATTGGACCGTGGATGGCTGCGCGCGGGCTGGATGACGTCTCCGCTGCGGAGCTTGCGCAAAACACAGACGTGATCGCTGAAGTGCAAGACGCCGTTGACTACGCGAACAAAGCGGTGTCAAGGGCAGAAGCGATCAAGACGTTCCGTGTGCTGCCACAGGACCTGTCGATAGAGGGAGGCGAGCTCACACCGACACTCAAGGTCAAGCGATCCGTGGTCGCCTCGAAGTACGCAGGAGTGATCGAAGAGATCTACGGATAGGTTGCCGGGCCACCCACCGCCTATTCAAGACAGTATTCCTCGTACTCCTTCTCGACGGCGGAACGAAGATCGGCTGATGCGTTCAACTGGGCCTTGAACGCGGTATATTCGTCGATCGTCATGCCTGCTGCTGCGACTCTGCCTTCGAGCTCGGCATCAAGCGCTGAGAGGTCGTCGAAGGTCAGACGCTGAACGTCACACTGCCAACGCGCCTCGAGCACCACTCCGGGCGGAGTCGTGCTTCCGCTGCACGCCGCAGCGACAACCGCAATGGCGAGGATCACAGCCCCCGTAGACATGGTCATTCGATTCATATTCTCATTATCGATTCGTTCGGGTGGCGCCTTGAGGAATCCGCCCCCAACATCCAAAACGGTTGCTCAGGGTCGAACAACCGGTGTTGGTTCGAGTCTCGAATTCGACTCATGTAGGCGGTGACACTGACCGAAAACACATGAGAGGCGCCTTGTCTCACACAAAGGGCGAATCGTGAACGAACTACGCGAATTCTACTTGGAAAGCCTCGGACCACAGATCGAGGCCCTTGAAGTCGCGCTTGCGTCCCTCGAGGAGGGTCAGCGGGAGGCCGGCGATTCGATTGGGCGCGTTGCACATCAACTCAAGGGATCAGGCGCCAGCTACGGCTTTCCAGAGGTTACCGACCGCGCCAAGGAGGTACTCGCCGCATCGGATCGAGACCTCTGCGAAGCGACGCGCTTGCTGATCGATCTTCTGATGGAGCTTTCGTCCGACACAGGCGGTCTCGTGCAGACTGTCCTCGTCGTTGATGATGACCCGGTCATCCAGGTACTGCTGCAAAAAGCGCTTGAGACTCCCGGTCGCGAGATACTGCTTGCCTCGACCATGGCGGAGGGTCGTGAGCACCTCCGCGCCGAACCAGACCTGATCGTTCTGGATCTCTTCCTCCCCGACGGTGACGGACGTCAACTCCTCACAGACATTCGTCGCGATCCCGCAACGGCAGACATGACCGTGATCGTGCTGTCCGGGGCAGACAGCGGAGTGGCAAAGGCAGAGTGTCTTGCTCTTGGTGCAGATGCCTTTCTGGCAAAGCCGTTCGAACCGATCTCTCTCAACCCACTTGTTGAGTCACTGTTGCAGGCCGATGCGACTGCAGACCGCCACGGCGTGACGGCCGTAGTGCCGGCCCCGGAGGAACCGGCAGAACCAACAGAGCCGGCGGGACCGCAGTCGGTGCTGCTTGCCGAGGATGACGACCTCGTTGCCGCCCTCATCGTTGATCGTCTGAGCAGGGATGGGTTCGAGATGGTGCACTGTACCGACGGTGAATCCGCGCTGGCCGAGGCTACGCGAAACCCTCCGGACCTGGCCATCCTCGACGTCAAGATGCCGAAAATGGATGGCTTCGAACTGTTGAGCCATTTTCGAGAGATTCCCGCTCTTGCCGAACTGCCGGTGATCGTGCTCACCGCAATGGGCAGCGAACACGATGTCGTGCGAGGCTTCGACCTTGGAGCGGATGACTACGTGCTCAAGCCGTTCTCTCCAACCGAGCTTGCCGCCAGGGTTCAGCGGCTGGTGCTCGAGTCATGAGAGTGCTGTTCGTGGATGACGATCCGTTGTTACGCAGGCTGGGTGACCACGCCCTTCGTGACCTGGGTGGTATGTCCGTTACCACCGCAGCTGATGGGGTCGAAGCGCTCGACCTGGTAGATCGCGTCGCGCCCGACGCGATCCTGCTGGACTATCTGATGCCGGGGATGAACGGTGATGAGGTGCTCGCGATCCTGCAATCATCTCCCGCTACGCGGAACATCCCTGTCGTCTTCCTCACCGCGGTTGAGGATGAGGATGAACTTCGACGGCTTGTCGCAGCGGGCGCCATTGGTTGTCTCCTCAAGCCGTTTGATCCAAGGACCCTGGCCGAGGACCTCGAGTCGGTCCTCCTCCGCGTCCCGGACCACGACGTTTCACCGTCATGACCGCCCTACTGGCAGTCATAGGTGCGCTACTGGCGTTGAATGTCATGTTCGCGTCCGTTGTCATCTTGCTGCGGGTTCGCAGCAACCATCGAGCCAAGCGATTCAGGCGCATAGAGTCCCGTTGGGAACCCGTGATCATCCAGGTGATCGGAGACGGTGACGATGTTGTGCCGCGAGTGCCCGGCCATGAGGTGCGTCATGTCCTCGAAATCGCGGGCCGGTTCGCTCGGCGACTTCGGGGACCGGACCGCGAGCGGGTGCAGGGGTTCAGCGCCCCGCTTGTAGGTCTGCTCCTGCCGGACCTCACTGCACACTCTGCGGAGAAGCGCGCGGCGACGGTGGAACTCCTCAGCGTGTTGGCTCTGGACAAGCACGGTTCCCGTATCGTCGCGGCACTCGATGACCCGTCCGCCCGTGTGTCGCTTGTAGCCGCGCGAGCACTCTCGAGTCCGGACCATCCTCAATACACGGCTGCCGTGCTGGACCGCCTCCACCGGTACTCGAACTGGAGCCCCTCCCTGATGTCTTCGATGCTTGCACAGGTCGGGCCGGGTGCCCTCGTCGACCTGCGCAGGTACCTGGCGGACGCGGCGCGACCCACCCAGGGACGGGCGGTCGTTGCCGGTGCGTTGCGCCTCTTGCGCGACCCGGAAGGTGCGCCGATCGCGGCCGGCGCGCTCGATTCGGAGGATCCAGAGTTGGTTGTTGCCTGTCTGCGGTTGATCGACGTGGTCGGGAGCATTGAACAGGCGAATTCCGTTCGGCCCCTGTTGGGCCATTCTGCCTTCTTCGTTCGGGCCGAATCCGCGACTGTCATCAGCCACATAGGTGGCCCGTGCGATGTTGATGCGGTTGCCCGAATGGTTCACGAGGACTTGCCATGGGTGGCGATCCGGTCGGCTCGGGCCCTTTTGGAGCTCGGCCAACGCGAGACACTGGAAGATCTGGCTCGCGGCAAGGGCCTGGCGGCTGATAGTGCCCGCGAAGTGCTGTACGAGGAGGCGGTGTGATTCCCGCACTCATGCTCTTCAACTGGTTCATCATCGTCTATTTTGCTGTACTCAACGGGTTCTATCTGGTCTTGAGCGTCATCGCGTTCAGGAGTCTTCGAAGGTACGTGCAGAGGCTTCATTCGCTCCACATCGACGATCTCGTATCCTCCAGTGGCGGTCTTCCGATCTCGTTGCTGGTGCCTGCGTACAACGAGGCTGAGACGATCGTCGATTCCGTTCGCTCCCTGTTGACACTTCGGTATGCCGATCACGAGATCATCGTGGTCAACGACGGATCGTCCGATGCCACGCTTGTCCGGCTGGTTGCGGCATTCGACCTGCGCAGGATCGAGCGTGTTGCGACATCCAGCATCAAGACGCAGCCGGTACGGCACGTATACCGAAGTCGCCGTCATCCGAACCTGCTCGTCATAGACAAGTTGAACGGTGGAAAGGCCGATGCGCTCAATGCCGGATTGAACCAATCGCGAGGCGCCATTGTCAGCGCCATGGATGCCGACACGCTTCTCGAACCAGACGCACTCGCCCGTGTTGCCCGCCCGTTTCTCGAGGACTCCTCAACGGTCGCTGTCGGGGGAATCGTGCGGATCGCAAACGGATGTCGTATCGAAGCTGGATCCGTCGAGGACATACGTCTCCCCAGGAAGGTTCTTCCGCTGTTCCAGGTACTCGAGTATCTGCGGGCATTCCTTGCCTCGCGAGTCGGATGGAACACATTGGGCGCGACGCTGATCATCTCTGGTGCGTTCGGCGCGTTCCGTCGTTCCATCGTCGACGCCGTCGGAGGGTTCGACACCCGCTCGGTCGGGGAGGACATGGAGTTGATCGTGCGCATGCACCGTTATTGCCGTGACCAGGGGATCGACTATCGGATCACGTTCATTCCCGATCCTGTGGCGTGGACGGAAGCTCCAGAGACTCTTTCGCAACTGTCCACGCAGCGAAATCGGTGGCAGCGAGGCTTGGCCCAGGTGATCAGCCGCCATCGCGGCATGATCGGTCGACACAGATACGGACTACCGGGCCTGGTTGCTTTGCCGTACTTCGTGGCTTTCGAACTCCTCGGTCCGATTGTCGAGCTACTTGGCTGGATCGCCTTCCTGCTCTCGGTGGCACTCGGGGTCGTTTCCATCGAGTACGTGGCGCTGTTCCTAGCTCTGGCAGTGTTCCTTGGTTCAGCATTCTCCGTTGCCGCAGTGGCGCTGGAGGAGCTTTCGTTCCGGCGGTATCGCCGTTTCAGCGACTTGATGATCCTTCTGGGTATCGCCCTGGTCGAGAGCTTCGGATATCGCCAGCTCTCCACAATCTGGCGACTGCGCGGACTCGCTGCAGCTATGCGCGGGGATGGGACCTGGGGCGACATGGAGCGCACCGGATTCGACGGCGCTGCTGCGGAAGCGGCCCACCCCTCGTAACCCCATGCAGGCACGGATCTGGGCGTGGCAAGAATTGTTGCAGTTGATCCCTGAACCAGCCGATACACCATGGAATCAACGGCAACGTTACATGGTCCACAAGAGGAGGTATGTGTGAGCTCCAGCGCATCTGGCTCGAGAACGAGTGGCCGCGTGATGCCGGATTCTCTGCATGCCTTGGACACCGGTGACCTGTACCCCATGCGGGTTCTCCTCATCGACGACGGTGCACCAAGGTCGCCTACGTTCCGAAGGCTGGCCGGCGCAGGTGCCGCGAACACGTATGACGTCGACCGGGTGAGTACACAAAGCGACGCCTATGAAGCCATGGAGAACGGTGACCATGACGTGTACATCGTCGATCATCGCGTTGGGACACGTACAGGCTTCGATCTGCTCTCCTGGGTGAAGACACGAGGGATGCAGGTTCCGATCGTATTCGTGTCTGGTTCGAACGATCATGGAACAGGCGTGACAGCCGTGAGTGCTGGTGCATCATGCTATGTGGTGTCCGACTCGATTGACTCGGGCCTTCTCGAACACAGCATGCGAAACGCTGTCGAGCAAAGGAGGGCTCTGGATCGTCTGAGTAACGCTGGAATAGTCATCGACGTCGGCGCTTCGACAAAGACCCGTCTGTTGTTCCGTATTGCCGAAAAACTTCGGGAGCCTTCTACCGCTGTCCTCGACGTGGCACGGCGGTCCCTCGAGTCCGCTCTTCCGGCCTCTGCGCTCGAGTCTTTCGGTCTGATTGAGGACAAGGCGAACAGCCTGCTCACGCTCGCGAACGACCTCAATGATCTGGCCATGCTCGAGGCTGGGCACCTTCGATTCGACACAGAATCGTTCAGCCTGCGCGGTCTGGCATTCCACATGAACCAGAAGATCGGATCGGCGGCGCGAGATAACGATCCCGCGATCGCAGTAGAGATCGCTCCGGATGTGCCAGACGCAGTCGTGGGCGACCCCGGTCGGCTTCGTTCTGTGGTGATAGCTTTCGTCGAGAGTGTTATTGCCCGGAGCAACGCGAACCGAATCATCGTGAAGATCCGCGTTGCACACAGGAGCCCCGGCGCGATCACGCTGCGCTTCGAGATCGAAGCTGTCGGGAGAAATACCGTGCGGGAAAGCGCAGTAGTGCAGAGTCGTGCCCCCATCGAGGCCGACGGCACCAAAGGGATGTTGGCAGACGGTGGAACGCTCGGGGTGCCTGCCGCCCTGGAGATCGTTTCTCGCATGGGGGGAACCGTGACGGTCGATGGTGACCAGGAAACCGCCGCGTCGGTTCAGCTCACCGTCCGTCTCCAGATCAGCGAGGAAGGGCATGGGTCGCGTCCAGATCTTGAGGACCAGGGTGCGGTGGCCGGACCGATCCTCGTGATCGCCGACGATCCAGAGGTACGACGCTCGTTGATGAGTTCGCTCGGCGGCGCCGACCTCCCCTATCTGGCCGCGCCGAGCGTCGAGGCATGGAGAGCGGGCCATCTGGCAGGCGGAGTCGGCATCGAGATGCCGGCGTTGGCTGTCATCGAGTCGAGCCAGGACAGTTTCGCAGTGTGCGACGAGTTCAACGAGTTCGTCTCAGGCGAAGTCCCGGTTGTTGTTGTTGTTGGCCTGGGCAAACGTGGAGACGCTGCCCGTTGTCGTGAACGAGGTGTTCGGGGTTACCTGCCGAGGCCGCTCGACTCGGGCGATCTCATCGACGCGGTCCGTTCGTCGATGGCACTCACGTCATCGGGCGATTCTGCGACGTTGGTCACCAGACACTGGCTTCGAGAGGGACGACTCAGTCTGCATGTACTCGTTGTCGACGACAGTTCAACAAATCGGTTCCTCCTGACCCGAATGCTGGAGCAGCGCGGTCACTCCACGGTGACCGCCGCCAACGGCGCCGAGGCAGCCGAGACGATCGGAACCGAACCATTTGACGTGGTCCTGATGGATGTGATGATGCCCGTGATGGGCGGCTTCGAAGCAACCCGACTGATCCGTGACATGCACTCGAGCTTGCCGGTTCAGCCTCTGATCGTCGGAGTCTCAGCGTTCGCAGACCAAGCGAACATCGAACGCGCCGAAGATGCCGGGATGGATGGTTTCCTGGCGAAGCCGGTGAATCCAGAGGAACTGTTCGCCGTGATCGAACAGCAACGGTCCACAGTTCTGA
>CAZWMX010000058.1:10913-13809 GCA_964635205.1 uncultured Acidimicrobiaceae bacterium
TGGCAACAGGCACCTTGACCTTGTATTCCTTGCTCTGCTTCTCTCCGTCGGAGGTCCAGGTCGCTGCGACGATGAGCTTGACAGAGTTGGACCCGTACGGAACAGATACCTGGAGCGACGTGAAGTCGATCTCGCCATCTGACAGCGTGTCATTGTCCCAGAGACTGCTATACGGGTCGGTGTTCTCCGGATACGAGATGGTTACCCCTGCAGTGTTGGTCGACGCGGTAATGCGAAAGTCGGATGCATCGGCCTTCTTCGCCGTCCAGCTGATAGCCACCCACGCGGTGTCACCCTCGACAACGGCCGCTGTCTTCTTGGTCTTGAGTTGGACCTTGGCTTCGTCGCCTGCGAGCGCTGGTGTTGCGAATGTCGCAAGCAACGCTGCTGCCAGGAACACGGTGAGAGTTCTCTTCATCATGCCTCTATATCGGCATTCGACGGACCATCTTGACGTCACGTTGGGGCGGTTTCCGATCGTTCGAAGTGACTAGTGCCTGATAGAAGAAGGCTGCTTCCGGTTGCCTATGGTCAGTATCGCCGGCGCCCTGTAGGTTTCCGATTGTGAGAACGCGCGTGAAACTACTGCTTGGACTTGCTGCTGTACTCGCAGTCTTCTTCGCCGTGCCGGCCTCGGCCCATGTTCGTTCGGCGATCGGCCTGTTGCCGGATGGCGACGAGCGGCCTGAGATCCATTCGGCCGAGCTTCGGAGTCCCCAACGTCACAATCAACTGCTCGAGGCCGACCTGGTCGTCGACGCGACCGACAACGATGGCATCGCACGGTTCGAGTACCGCTGGAACAGTGCAACGTACGGGACCGTCCGCTCCACCGCGGCGGATCTTCCTCGGGTGAGCTACGCATCGACCCTCCCGAACACGAGGTACGCACTCGAGCTCAGGGCAATCGACATTCTCAACAATCCGTCTCAGTGGTATCCGGTGTGGTCTGGAGTGACGCCGGGTGTTCCGCAGGTAATCGTGGCTGGTGACTCGATCGCATCGGGATACACCAGACAGTGGTTCACCGGCGATGCAACGTGTCGAGATGGGGATCTCTCATACGGAAGGACGATCGTTTCCGCACTGTCGGCGAGTCTCCCGGCCCAGTGGGCCCCCAGTTACACGAACATTGCGTGGGCAGGAGCCAGCGTTGGCGACATGTTGTCTGGTGGTAACGACTCGTGTGGTCTTGCCCGTCCGAGTCAACTCGAACAGATCGATGCACTCGCCGCTGAAGACTCGTGGAACATCGTCGTGGTGACCGCAGGCATCAATTCGACGAATTGGGCCGATGTCATCGTCGACCTCACCAGGGACACGGCACTCTCGCTGACCGCGAGCGGCGATAGGAGAGCCTGCGACCTGGCTCTGCGCGACAAGTGGAATATCGAGGCCAGGCGTGCGTCGATCACAAGAGATACCGGCAGCTTCTCCGACGGATTGAGTACACGCACCAATACACGGGTGTTCTGGACCGGCTACTACGACATCACGGGCACGGAGCTTGCTCCGTGGTGGACCCCGATCGGCGATGAGTGCCGGTCCGAGCTCGACGAAGCGACCACCGAATTGCACAGTGCCATACGGGCCGGCCTCAACTCCGACGTCACCTGGGTCGACATCAACAGCAACATCGCGACCCAGACCTGGGCCGGCTGGCCGCATCCGAATGCCGCAGGTCATGAAGCGATCGGCTCACTGGTCGCTGCAGCGATTTCTCGTAGACCGTAGATCGTAAACCGTAAACCGTAAACCGATGGAGAGGAATCGGGCATCGGTCATCGGTTATCGGTCTTCCTGTCTCACTCTTGTGCAACCATGTGTACATGGACGTCCCCGGCATTCTTCACGCCGATCTCGACGCCTTCTACGCGGCCGTTGCGGTGCTCGAGGACCCGTCACTGGTTGGTAAGCCGGTTGCTGTTGGCGGCGGCGTTGTGCTCTCGTGCACCTATGAAGCCAGAGCTTTCGGTGTTCGAGGAGGGATGCGAGTCGTTGATGCCCGAGCACGGTGCCCTCAACTGATTCTTGTCGACGGCACATTCGGTGCCTACACCGAGTACTCGAAAACCGTATTCGGCATCTTCGAGTCGTACACGCCCGACGTGGAACCTCTTTCGATCGATGAAGCGTTCATGGACGTGACCGGGTCGATCCATCTCTTTGGATCGCCGGCAGACATCGCTCGCCGGATCAGGGCGGATGTCAGGGAGCAGACCGGCCTTGCAGTTTCAGTCGGCGCCACTCCCAGAAAGTTCCTCTCAAAGATCGCCAGCCAGGTCGCCAAACCAGATGGACTCATCGTGGTGCAGCACGGGGAGGAGACCGCCTTCTTGCACCCCTTGCCGGTCTCCTATCTCTGGGGTGTGGGCCCGGTGACGAGACGAAAGCTCAACGAGGTCGGAATCGAGACGATCGGTGACATTGCCGGCACCCCGATCGACGCGTTGTCTTCGATGCTCGGGACCGGGGCGGCCGACCACCTTCATGCTCTGGCGAACAACCAGGATTCGCGTCCGATCGAGCGCACACGAAAGGCGAAGTCGATCGGTGCGCAGAGCGCGATGAGGCCACAACGCAGATCGATGGATGACCTCATGCCCGTGCTTCAACGTCTCACCGACCGCGTAGCTACCCGTCTTCGCAACAAGGATCGATCTGCCCGGACGGTGACGGTCCGTGTCCGATTCGGTGACCTGTCGTCGGTCACACGTTCGACGACCGTTCATACTCCCACCGCATCAACAGCTGCCCTCATCGATATCGAACGGAAGCTTCTTCAGAAGGTTCTCGATGAGTACCCGAAACATGAGATCACGTTGCTCGGAATCTCGACGTCTGGTCTCGGTGTGGATGAGCCCATCCAGCTTGCGTTCGGCGTCGACGACGATGC
>CAZWMX010000059.1:0-13808 GCA_964635205.1 uncultured Acidimicrobiaceae bacterium
TGAAGCTGCCGAGGACGGTGGTGAGCGTGGTGCCGACACCGTGACTCCGAGCAGCGAGCATCAGGCTCCACACGCCAGGGTAGATCGATGCACCGGACGGATCGTTGCGGTGATAGGGCAGAACGACCAGAGGCACCTGATCGAAGTTGTCTGCCAGCCACTGAGCAGAGGACAACACACGTTTGGCTGCTTCGTCCCCGGTCGCCTCCGCTGCCTCCCTCCTGCCCTTGTAGAACGTTGCGTTGAGCTCCGCCCACGCCTCGGCATAGAGCTCACCGAGCTCCTTCACGGTTGACCGGTCGGTGACGGTCAACCATCTCCAGTTCTGCGAGTTTCCTCCCGATGGGGATCGGACCGCGGCGTCGAGCATCGACTGTACGACATCATCGGGAATCGGATCTGACTTGACGCGTCGCATGGCGCGCGTCGTGTACAGGGCTTCGTAGATATCCATGGGTCGAACCTAACCGACGATCGCCGCCACAGCACCGAAAAGGAAGAGATTGATGGCGGTCCACACGACACACACGATGCCGTACGTCGACAGCCAGCGAGTCCAATCGAAACTCCTATTGGCGATGAACCTCCCAACGAGGAACCAGATGGGCACGCTCGTCACCGTCCCGAACACGAACACAGTGAATCGGGTGACATCGATGAAGGGGAAGGACAGGGTCCACGCTGTCGGTGCGGCGATCAGAAAGAGGACTGCTCCCGCGAGGCTCGCCGCAAAATCGCCCATGTCCCCGCCGGATCGAAATCCAACCGACAACGCAGCAACCACGAGTACGAAGGGGTACATGAGCCCAAAGATCCCGCCGAGGGCCGGCGAGACCGTGCCGCGTCTGGGAGCGAATGACACATCTCTCTTCACGAGTCAACAGCGTACATCGAACAGTCCACCTGGTGCCTGTAGCATCGCCTCTTGGAGGTCACATGACGGAATCACTCGAAAACGGCGCGATCAAGATCATCGAGATCATGGGTCTGTCCACCACGAGCTTCGAGGACGCCCTCGACCAAGCGGTGGCGAAGGCAGCCGAGAGTATCAAAGGGATCACCTCGCTTGAAGTCACGCGGCAGACCGCGACCGTGAAGGACGGGAAGGTCGCACGGTACGAAATCGCAGCGAAACTGTCCTTCGTGGTGCGTTAGCCCGGCGCTATCGAATCAAGATCGGAAGCGAGGGCTGCGCGATCCTCGGGCTCTTCTATGGTGTTGAGCAGGTTTCGAGCTGCCGCAAGATGCAGCCCTGCTGCTTCTGAATCGCCGAGTGTTGCCGCAGCTCTGGCGACCGCCTCATGCCCATACCCCACGTAGAAAGCGCCGGCACCGGTTCCCCTGGCAATGTCGAGGGATTCAGTCCCATACCTCAAGGCTTCGTCCGGCCTACCGGCAATCGAGTACACCCGTGAGAGCTGCCACGCACCGATGGTCTGGTTCTTCGGCGACCAATCATCCCTGTGGCGCCAATGCACCCTCGACGCATGCGCCAGGCCGATCATCATTTCGATGTCTGCATCGCTGCGATCTCGCTGGACGAGCAGGTCACACGTGCGGCTGAAGAAGTCGGCCGAGAAGAACCGGTGGGCCGCCCCATGGTCGATCGAGTCAGTCATGTGCCTCCCTTGAGGCAACGATGCTAACGGGTTCTCTCTGCGATACCTTGCTACCGCCACTACGCTGATGACACCGCATGACAAACCTGCGATTCTCCCGCGTGCTTCTTCCTCTGCTACTGCTTGCGTTGCTTGCAGTCGCACCGATACCTGCGTCCGCGCAGTCGAAGAGTGATGTCAACAAGGCGAAGGCAGCCGAAGAGCGAGCGTTCGAGGAACTCCGGGCGGCAGACAAGGAACTCGAGGACGGCCTTCACGAGTTGGAGCGCATCGAGGGAAAGATCTACACCCTGAACTGGCGCATCGACAAGCTCGGTGCAGCGATCACCGAGTACGGCGAGAGCGTCGTGGACCTGAATAATCAGGCAAAGGCTCTCATTGTGGAGGCGTATACCTCGGGTGGTCGAAGCCTCGTCGCGTCGGCGTTCACAGCCGAAACGATCCAGGAATTGATCACGTCCCAGGCACTCTTCGACGCAGCAGCGACCCGCCAACTCAACCAGCTCGACCAGCTCGCTGCCGTGAGCAGACAGATGGATCGGCTGACGGATGAGTTGACCGTCAAGGAGGCCGAGGTCCAACAACTCCGAGGCGAACAGCAGGTCGTGATCGAGTACCTCGCGGAGTTGCAGGAAAAGGCATCCAAGATCCACGCCAATGCTGAGGCGAAGTACGCAAAGGCATATCGGGCGTACAGAGCAGAGCAAGCCCGTAAGGCAGCGGCTGCCGCCGCACGGGCATCAGGCGGGGCTGCGGGAATCGGGAGCCAGACCAAAGGTGTCAGGTGCCCGATTGCGGGAAGGAACTACTTCATAGACACGTGGGGGTACCCACGATCAGGCGGCCGCACCCACAAGGGCACCGACATGATCGCTGCACTCGGCACACCGCTCGTCGCGATGAACTCGGGAACCGTCCGGCTCAACACCCACGCCCTCGGTGGACGCCAGGTGTACGTGTATGGCGACGACGGCATCACCTACTACTACGCACACCTCAGCAAATGGGCAAGTGGTCTCAAGTCCGGACAACGTGTCAACAAGGGGCAGACCATCGGATATGTCGGCAGTACCGGGAACGCGACAACAAACGTCCTCCATCTCGGTCTGATCGCCGGCGGCACCTATGTGAACCCGTATCCGACGGTGCGGGCCGCCTGCTAGGTTTCAGCCTTCAGGGATCAGCTGTCAGAAAGAAAAGCCAGAAGGATCTCATTGAACTCGTCCGGTTTCTCGACGGGTAACAGGTGTCTTGCGCCTCCGACGACGACCATACGGGCGTCCTGTGCTTCATCGACGATCCGTTGTTTCGCCTCAACGGGTGAGTAGTCGAATTCGGATGCGACGACGAGTGTCGGCGCCGCGATCTGGCTCAGCCTGTCACGCACGCTCCAACCAACGATGGCCTTCATCGACGCGAGATAGGCGGCCTTGTCGTTGTCGGCCAGAGACGCCACTACTGCGCTGCGCATCTCAGCATGTTCCTCCCCCGGCAGCGTTCGACCAGCGATCAAGCGAGCGACCCTCTCGACCCCGAGCATTCTGACCAGAGCCAAGCGCTGCCAGACCATTGCCTTGTCCTTCAATGTCCTGGGGATGAAGTCGGGCCCTGCGTTGACCACGACGGCACTCTTGACCAGATCAGGCCGCGTGGCAGCAAGCTCCAACGCGATCATCGCTCCGAGGGACAAACCCACCACGTCACACGGGACGATATCGAGATCTTCGATGAGCTCGGCCACGTCCTCGGCGAACATCGCCATCGAATATGGCCCGAGAGGTTTGCTCGACTTCCCATGACCGCGAAGGTCGACAGCGATTACCCGGTAGCGGGGTGTGAGAACCGGCAGTTGGAGCCCCCAGTCCTCGCTCGAAGAGCCCAGCCCGTGGAGGAGCAGGACGGCCTCACCCTCACCGGCATCGGTGTAGTGGAGCGATATGTCGTTGACGGCGATTCCAGGCATGGGTAGACGGCCTACTCGTCGGCGACTTCGACATCGAGTTCTTCGCTCACCACATAATCGATGTTCCCGTCACCGTCGGAATCCATTCCGTACAGACGGACTCCATCCACCCGGACATCTTGGAGCTCCCCACCATCGTCTGGATCGATCCCTGAGGCCGTGATGATGTCTGTTCGGGTGACATCGGGTGAACCATCACCAGAGATGTCGTGTGCAACCGTTCGGATCTCCGTTAGCTCGACCGCGTCCGCCACGCCGTCACCATCGAGGTCCATCACCGTCTCTGTCGTCTCGATCGTGGTGAAGACGTCCGGAACTCCGTCGCCATCAGCATCGATCGTGGTTTCCTCGATACGTGTGGTTTCCACGATGTCGGCTACACCGTCACCATCGATATCGAGCTCGCGTACCTGTCGGTAGGTGGTGTGCAGCCCGTCCGGTGTGCCGTCACCATCGATATCGATCTCGTGAACCTCTGTCTCGGTGAGGACAATGCTCTCGTCGCCGTTCTGTCGAGAAAGGTCCGGGTCGTCTGCCACACCTTTGCCCGTCGCGTCATTTGAGTGGTTCATGAGTCTCCCTTGTTCGTGTGGACAGTAGCGAGTTGCCGGTTCTCGAGCCGCAGTAGCCTGCTCCGTCATGACTCAGATCCTCGCTCTTTCCGCAGCGGTGCTCTACGGAATGGCAGACTTCGCAGGCGGTCTTGCCGCGCGTTCTGTTTCTGCGTGGCGGGTCACAGCGTGGTCCCAACTGATTGGAGCACCGCTGCTGATAGCAGCAGTGGTCCTTGTCGGTGCGTCAGAGGTGACCCCGAAAGACTTCATCCTCGGAACAGTCGCCGGCGCGTTCGGCTTGATCGGACTCTTTCTCATATACACAGCATTGGCGAACGGCTCGATGGCGATCGTTGCCCCAACCATCGGCGTGCTCGCAGCGGGAATCCCTGTTGGTTGGGACATCGCGACCGGAGGTGTCATTGAGCCTGCCCATTGGGTTGGAATCGCCATGGCGATCGGTGCCGTGGCCCTTCTCGCGGTTCAGCCGTCCGGCGTCTCGATGAATCGATCGGTGTTCACACAATCGATTGGGGCTGGGGCGGCATTTGCCGCATTCATCATCGCTATGAGTTACACGAACGAGGCTGCCGGCCTGTGGCCATTCGTTCCTGCCCGCATGCTCAGCATCCCGATCGCTTTCGTCATCGCTGCTCGAACGACCACTGCCGCAGCACCATCCCGGCCCGTCCTTCGCCTTGTCGCATTCGTTGGAATCACAGATATCGCAGCCGGGATTGCCATTGTTCTGGCGGTTCAGCGGGGGCCACTCGGAATCAGCGCCGTGCTCTCGGCGCTCTATCCCGTCTTCACCATCCTTGCTGCGATCATCGTGCTCAGAGAGCGTCCATCAGCCATTCAGAAGACGGGGATGGCAGTCGCGGTCCTGGCCGTCATCGTCCTCGCCCGCTGATTCCGGGATCATGCCGAAACGAGTGGCAATCCTGATTCATTAGTTGTAATCTCAGGATTAGAATCAACGCAGCGCAAAGGGAAGGACCTATGCCGACACGCTGGGTTTATGGTTTCGACGATCTCGACGCCGCGTCTGAGCGATGCGGCAGCAGTTGGGAGGACGTCCGGGGACTTCTCGGTGGCAAAGGCGCCAACCTTGCGGATATGACCCGTCTCGGGATTCCGGTGCCCCCTGGTTTGACGATCACGTCCGAGGCCTGCAATACGTATCTCGAATCCGGGCAGGTGATGCCCCACGGCCTATCAGATGAACTCGGCGTTGGGCTGAAGACCATCGAGAAGCAGACAGGGAAGGCGTTCGGCGATCCGGCGAACCCCCTGCTTCTGTCATGTAGATCCGGAGCGAAATTCTCCATGCCGGGAATGATGGATACGGTTCTCAACATCGGCCTCAACGACGAAGTGGCTGAGGGGATGGCCAACCTCTTCGATGATCGCCGATTCGCCCTCGATTCCTACCGCCGACTGATTCAGATGTTCGCCGTGGTGGTGATGGGTGTCCCGGATGAGCCGTTCGCGGCCGAGCTCAAGACGATCCGCGAGTCACGCGGCGCCGATAGCGAAAATGATCTCCTCGACAAAGACCTCGAACGAATCGTCGATCGCTTCAAAGAGATCTTCAGCAACCACGTTGGACGGGACTTCCCGACCGATCCGATGGATCAACTCACGATGGCGGTCAGGGCGGTGTTCCGGTCGTGGAACGGAAAGCGAGCGATCGCGTACCGAGCTGCGGCGGGAATCCCGGATGACCTCGGCACAGCGGTCAACATCCAGGCCATGGTGTTCGGCAACATGGGCCCTGAGTCCGCAACGGGTGTTGCCATGTCGCGTAACGCAACCACAGGTGCCCCGAAGATGGACGGTGACTTCCTCATGAACGCCCAGGGCGAAGACGTTGTGGCCGGAATTCGCCAAACAAGCACAATCGAGGATTTCGGCCGTGCGATGCCTGAGCTCAACGCACAACTCAAGCAGTACGCTCAGAAACTCGAGCACCATTATCGCGACATGCAGGACATCGAATTCACGATCGAGCGCGGGAAGCTGTGGCTCCTCCAGACGCGCAACGGCAAGAGGACCGCCCAGGCAGCCGTTCGGATCGCTGTAGATCTCGTGTCAGATGGAATCATCACCAAGGAAGATGCCCTCAGGCGCGTCACGCCCGAGCAAGTTGAGTTCTTCCTCCATCCGCAGTTCGACGAGGGAGCCAAAAGAAAGGCCAACAATGAGGGGCGAAAACTGACAGAGGGCCTCAATGTTTCCCCAGGTGCGGCCGTTGGCATCGTTGCGCTCGATGCCGACCTCGCCGAACAGTGGGCACGGGACCGCGAGGAGCCCGTCATCCTCGTGCGCCCGGAAACCAAGCCGGATGATGTGCATGGGATGCTCGCATCGGCAGGAGTCCTCACGTCGAGCGGAGGTAGGACAAGCCACGCAGCACTCGTGGCGCGCCAGTTCGGAAAGCCGGCGGTTGTTGGAGCACAGAACATCGAAGTGCACCTCGAAGCCCGGATGATCATGGTCGGCACGAGGGTGATCAACGAAGGCGACTGGCTCTCATTGGATGGGACAACAGGCGAAGTGTTCCTCGGCCAGATCGAAACATCCCTTCCCGACATCGATGATTCCTGGCTCATGGGCCTACTCGCGTGGGCGGACGAGATTCGTGAGCTCGATGTTTGGACGAACGCTGACTATCCGCAGGACGCGGTGAGAGCCTTCAAGTTCGGCGCAAATGGCATTGGCCTGTGCCGCACCGAGCACATGTTCTTCGACCCAGCTCGCCTGCCGATAATGCAGCGGATGATCATGGCCTCGAACGACGACGAGCGACTCAAGGCGCTCAGCGAACTTCTACCCCTCCAGCGATCTGATTTCGCGGGATTGTTCCGTGCAATGGACGGCAAACGGGTCATCATCCGATTGCTTGATCCGCCCCTTCACGAGTTCCTACCGAACCAGGACGACCTCATCCGCAAGACGACAGATCTCAAGATCAGGCTGATGAAAGCAGGGGACCTCGCTGAGGTGAACGCACACGTGCGCGAGCTCGAAGAAACCCAACGCATTCTCAGGGGAGTAGAAGCTCTTCACGAATCAAATCCCATGCTTGGCCTGCGAGGTGTCCGGCTTGCGATCCTGATCCCCGATCTGCCCAAGATGCAGATCAGAGCCATCTTCGAGGCGGCGCTGCAGGTTCTGGAGGAAGGGGTTACACCAATGCCGGGCATCATGATCCCCCTCACATGCGACGTAGCGGAGCTCATACCCCTCAAGCAGATCGTCGATCATGTCGCCGAGGAAGTCCTCGGTGATCGGCGCGACGAAGTCGACTGCGAGTTCGGAACGATGATCGAGACCCCGAGGGCTGCGGTGACCGCCGCGGCCATCGCGGAGACGGCAGAGTTCTTCTCCTTCGGAACGAACGATCTCACCCAGATGACGTTCGGCATCAGCCGCGACGACGCAGAAAAGGCCTTTCTCACCGACTACCTCGCGCTCGGCGTGCTTCCGAACAATCCATTCGACACTCTCGACCGTGACGGTGTCGGTGCACTGGTTCTTTCTGCAGTGGAAGCAGGGCGAGCAACGAGACCAGATATTCATGTCGGCATCTGTGGGGAACATGGAGGTGACCCGGCATCGATCGCTCTGTGTGACGAAATGGGGCTTGACTACGTGAGTTGTTCGCCGCTGCGCGTCCCCGTGGCACGACTTGCGGCGGCTCAAGCGGTGTTGAATCGGCCCGGAGGCACTGCCACCGGCACAGAACCGCACAAGGAGATGGCAGAAGGAGTGGTCACAGGAGCCCGATAGGAACAGCTTTCCAGATCCAGCCGCACCGTCGACTCGTGCCTTCCCTTGATGCGACGGTGCGGCTGCCTCATTGAGCCTATTTGCCATTCATCAGATAGCTCGCGGGTTGACGACTACGATGCCTCCCAGCCGAATGAGGAGAGCACGATGAACGAGGAGATGGCACCCCAACTCTCCCAGGAGGAACCTCCACCCAGCTCCGTCACCATCCGGATAGACCTGAAGTCGGTCTGGCGGATCATCGGAGCGATCCTTGTCACAATGCTTGCGCTATGGATCGTTGGCGAGGCGAGCCAGTTGCTGGTGATGCTTGCTATGTCCTTCTTCTTCAGCCTCGCACTCCAGCCTGCTGTACTTCGATTGACAACCAAATACGGCTGGAAACGAGGTTCAGCAGTCGGCGTCATCTACCTCGTCGGCTTCGCCGCCGTTGCACTCATGCTCCTCGTGCTGATACCTGCGTTGATCGATCTCGCCCAAGCGGTCGGCTTGCAGGCCTCCGACTGGATAGCGAACGTCGCTCAGTGGCTCGAAAACACCTTCGGGATCACGGTGTCCGAGTCGGTGACCGGCGGCAATTGGTCGAACGAGCTCGATGACAAGATCGTCGAGTGGGCTCAGAGCGGTGGCATTTCAAGCATTCTTGGAATTGCAGGCACCGGAATCAGCCTGATATTCAGTATGGCAACGATCGCCATGTTCACGTTCTACTTCACCGCAGATGCCCAACGACTCCAGAGGACGGTTCTTTCCCTGGTGAAACCGGAGAACCAGTATCGAGTGGGTTGGACATGGGACCAAGCCGTGATCCAGACCGGTGGGTACTTCTACTCACGATTGTTGCTCATGCTCATCAACGGCTTTGGGTTCTTCATCACCATGGTGCTCGTCGGAGTTCCGGTGACCATCTCGATCCCGCTGGCGTTGATCGCCGGTTTCATCGCGGCGTTCATCCCCGCGATCGGTACCTATCTGGGCTCTGCCATACCGATAGCGGTCACGCTCGGGCTCAGCGGACTGATTCCGGCATTGATCGTGCTCGCCTATGCACTCGTCTACCAGCAGATCGAGAACTACTGGCTCAGCCCGAAGATCTCATCCAAGACGATGACCCTCAACGGCGCCGTTGCATTCGGGGCCGCACTGGCAGGCGGCGCAATCGCCGGTCCGCTCGGCGCATTCGTCGCGCTTCCCGTTGCCGCGCTGATCACATCGCTCATATCCAACTTCGTTACACACCACGAGGTGGTATACGATTTCTCGTACGACGACGCCAGCGATGTTGCCGCCGCTCAGGAGAGCGCCATCGAAGGGACGGACCCGTAGGCGTCCCCGGAGTTGGGGAACGCTACGAGTTTCCCAACTCCCAAGGAACTCGGGACGCCTTCGGCGTGCCGAGTTCCCGTCTACCGTACGGGCATGAACACTCGATTCCTCGAACACCTGGCTGCTGAAACCGAAGGGCTTCGTCAGGCAGGGCTGTTCAAGGCTGAACGGATCCTGGCTTCGCCCCAGGACGCGGTGATCAGGCTCGAGGACGGCGCCGAAGTGATCAACCTCTGCGCAAACAACTACCTGGGCCTTGCAAATAGCACATATCTCGAGGAGATCGCAGCTGTGGCGGTCAGGGAACATGGTTATGGCATGGCATCCGTGC
Source organism: uncultured Acidimicrobiaceae bacterium (assembly GCA_964635205.1). GTDB lineage: Bacteria > Actinomycetota > Acidimicrobiia > Spongiisociales > UBA5794 > B3-G11. The sequence goes on from CAZWMX010000059.1 coordinate 9,589, forward strand.
GGTTCATCTGCGGCACTCACTCCGTTCACAAGAAACTGGAGCACGACATCAGCTCATTCCTCGGCACGGAGGACACGATCCTCTACTCGTCGTGCTGGGATGCAAACGGTGGGCTGTTCGAGACGATTCTCGGACCCCAGGACGCGATCATCTCTGACTCCCTCAACCACGCGTCGATCATCGACGGCGTTCGACTCTGCAAGGCAAGCCGCCATCGGTACGCGAACAACAACATGGATGACCTGGCCGCGAAGCTCGAGGACGCGAAGGACGCACGGTTCAAGCTGATCGCAACCGACGGTGTCTTCTCGATGGATGGCATCATCGCAAACCTGCCGGCGATCTGCGATCTTGCCGAAGAGCACGGCGCGATTGTGATGGTGGATGACTCCCACGCTGTGGGCTTCATCGGCGAGCACGGCGGAGGTACACCCGACTACTGGGGCGTCCAGGACCGCGTCGGCATCGTCACGGGCACCTTCGGCAAGGCTCTCGGCGGTGCCTCGGGCGGATACACCTCCGGCCACAACGAGATCGTTGCTCTGCTTCGCCAACGGTCCAGGCCGTACCTGTTCTCGAACTCTCTGGCCCCGATGATCGCAGCCACAACCATCGAGGCCATCGATCTGCTTCGCGGTTCGGGTGATCTTCGCACGCAGCTCGCGGCCAATGCTGATCGATTCCGTACCGGGATGGAATCTGCCGGTTTCACTCTCACCGGCAAGGGCCACCCGATCATCCCTGTGATGCTCGGTGATGCCACGCTCGCCACAGAGATGTCGAACAAGCTTCTCGACGAGGGTGTGTATGTGATCGGGTTCTCTTTTCCTGTGGTTCCGAAGGGCGAGGCACGCATCCGCACACAGATGTCAGCGGCACACACCCCAGAGCACATCGACACTGCGGTCGAGGCGTTCGTGAAGGTCGGCCGTGAGCTCGGGGTGATCAGCTGATGCGGGCACTGGGCAAGACCAAACCCGAACCCGGGATCTGGATGGAGGACGTACCGAAACCGGAGATCGGTCCGAACGATGTTCTCATCAAGGTGAAGAAGACATCGATCTGTGGCACCGATCTGCACATCGTCGCTTGGGACGCGTGGGCCCAGGCAACCATTCCCACACCCATGACCATCGGCCACGAATACGTGGGAGTCGTCGCCGAGATCGGTTCTGAGGTCGAGGGTCTTGAGATCGGACAACGTGTATCGGGCGAAGGCCACGTCGTATGCGGAAGATGTCGAAACTGCCAGGCCGGGCGCCGGCATCTATGTATCAACACCGTGGGTGTCGGTGTCAACCGGTCTGGTGCTTTCGCCGAGTACGTCGCCATCCCCGGATCCAACGTGCAGCCGGTGCCTGACGACGTCTCGGACGACATCGCCAGCATCCTCGACCCGCTCGGGAACGCCGTCCATACCGCGTTGCACTTCGATCTCGTTGGTGAGGATGTGCTCATCACCGGCGCGGGACCGATCGGCATGATGGCCACCGCGATCGCCCGCCACGTGGGCGCGAGATACATCGTCGTCACCGACGTCAACGACTATCGACTCGAACTCGCTCAGACGATGGGCGCCGACCGAGAGCTCAATGTCACGAGAGACAGCGTCGCTTCCGCCATTTCGGACCTGGGAATGACCGAGGGATTCGATGTCGGCCTCGAGATGTCGGGGAATACTGCAGCACTCCACGACATGATCACAACAATGGACAACGGCGGCAAGATCGCGCTCCTCGGCATACCTCCGAAACAGGCACCGATTGACTGGAACGACATCGTGTTCAAGGGTCTGACGCTTCAGGGCATCTATGGGCGCAAGATGTTCGAGACCTGGTACAAGATGCTTGCAATGCTCCAAACAGGCCTGGACGTCTCCAAGGTGATCACCCATCACTTTGCCGCAGAGGACTACCAAGAAGCACTCGACGTGATGCGCTCAGGCAACTCCGGCAAGGTCATTCTGGATTGGGACGCGTGACCACACAGTTCCGGTTCATCGTCATTGCCGACTCCCACATTCGGCCATCCGATCAGCAGGTCGACGCATACCCGTCGAATGCCCTGATGGTCCAACGCAACGAGTTCATCGTGGATCTCTGCAACCGGATGGATGCGGCGTTCGTCGTGCACCTCGGGGATATCGTGCATCCCTTGCCCGTCGAAGCAACCCATGTGGAAGCGATCAATCTCGCGAAGGGCGTGTACGCAGATCTCCGCCACCCGATCCATTTCGTTGCGGGCAACCACGATGTCGGCGACAAACCGAACGCGTTCGTCGCCGTCCCAACCGTGGCCGAGGAGAACTATCCGACGTTCGAGGAGGCTTGGGGTCCGTCGTACTACTCCTTCGACGTCGGCGACTGCCACTTCATAACGGTCGACACCCAGGTGATGAACTCCGGCCTCGACAGAGAGGAGCGGCAGAGGAGTTGGCTCGAAGACGACCTCGCCGCTGCCACAACCGCGGGCAGTCGCATCTTCATGTTCACCCACTACCCGCCCTTTGTTCGAGACAGCCACGAGAATGAGCACTACGACAACGTGGGAGAGCCTGCACGGTCGTGGTTCCTCGACCTGGTTGAGCGTCAAGAAGTCGAGGCGGTCTTCTCCGGCCACGTGCACAACTTTCTCTACAACAGGCATGCCAGCACTGATCTGTACGTGGCCCCGTCAACAGGCTTCGTTCGTCCCGACTATGCAGAGCTCGCAGCGGTCCCACCACTCGCGGAGAACGGCAGGGACGATCCACCGAAGCTGGGCATCCTCGTTGTTGACGTCACAGCCGACGGACACACCTCCAGGCCTGTCCGTTCGTTCGGGTCAACGTCGCCGGGACAGGTGACTCCCACGATGCTGAGCGCGGCTCTGGATCCCGACTGGAAGAGCCCAATCGGCGTGACGCTACGACATGGGTGGGCAACCGTCACCGACTTCCCGACCGCCGGTCTCGACGAATTCAATCGCAAGCAGATACGAAACGACGCAGTGGTCTTCGCCCTATGGGAAGCGAGGATCAACAACGTGCGTGTGCCACTCGCCGATGTCTGCGCCCCTGCCGGCACACAACGCCTGGAAGACCTGACCGCTCGGGGAATGCGATTCAGCGTCTTCTCCGCAGGCATTCCGGATCAGGAGAACTTCGATACGGTGCGATCGATCGCCGAGGATGTGCGACAGTGGCAGATCGTCGTCCCACCGGAGCGCTTCGGCGACCTACTTGCGCGGATCGGTGACGAAGCAGTCAGCGGTATCGACCTAGCCATAGCGCCCATCGTCGCGGTTGGTCCCCGCGACTCCACTGTCCACCACTTCGTAGCTGCAGGGTTCCACATCGAGAACGATCCGCTTCTGGCCCACTGGCTCGATTTGGATGCGGACTGTGTCTTCACTGACCTCGTGTTCCGCCTCGCGTGGGGCGATGACGTCGGCGATGGTGTCGTCAGAGCCAATACGATCGCTCGGGATTGGGGACGAAGGGCAGTAGTCATCATCGATCTTCCCCGCAGCACCGAGAGCTCGACGTTCGATGACGACGAGGCCGTCGCACACCATGTGGCAGCAGCTGCCAGGGCCGCCATGTCGGAAACCGACGTTGCGGTGTTCCTCGATGCGTTCGTCGACCACGACCGCGGCTACTACCCCCGTCACTGCTTGATAGACCGCGCCTTCAACCCGAGACCGGCGCTCTACAGGCTCATCGAAGAATCATCTGCCACCTCGATGTAGGCCAGCCGGATGGCTGTCCCCAGACGACAGAACGCGGCCGGCCGTACCATCTGCATATGGACCGCAGGTTCGTGATTCGTGAATCCGATACGGTTGGACCGGATATCGTTCGGCTGGTTGTTGAGGCACCGAGAGTTGCTGCTCACGCACGGCCGGGACAGTTCGTCATCGTCAGGGCCAACAACAACGGCGAGCGTATCCCGCTCACGATCTGCGAATCAGATTCCACCGAGGGCACCATCACCCTTGTCGTTCAGGCCGTTGGAAGCACGACCATCCAGGTGAACGCAAAATCCGTCGGGGAACACATCGCCGATGTTCTCGGACCGCTCGGAACTGCCACAGAGGCCGATCACTTCGGTACCTGCGTGGTCGTTGCCGGCGGGGTCGGGACGGCCATCGTTCTCCCTGTCGCTCGGGCACTCTCGGAGGCCGGCAATCACGTCATAGCCGTCGTAGGAGCTCGCGACGACGATCATCTGATCCTTCTC
>CAZWMX010000060.1:0-13781 GCA_964635205.1 uncultured Acidimicrobiaceae bacterium
CGGTTTAGGAAACCGGTGCTCTATCCCCTGAGCTACGAGGGCGTGAGGCAGAAAGTGTAGGAGGGGAAACATCCGAATCAACGACGGAGCCGGTCGGGGGTCTGGAGCGGCTGCCCCCGAATCGGTCAACTCGGGATCACTGGAATCCCTGAACGGAATCGCTCTCTGCTTGTCAGCGTCGAGCTCTCCGCCGAAGCGGGGTTTTCAGCCGATGGAAGTGAGCATTGGCACCTGATCGTCGGTGGCGTTGCGTGACGATTCGGTGTCGTTCCTTCTCAGCGCCATCCCCATACCGAAGGTGACGGCGGCGACGAGCGTGATAGCTGCCCAGGATACCCACAGGGTCGTCTGGTAGCTGGCTTCGGAACCGCCTGACCGAACGATCACAACGAATATCGTATAGATCGCTGTTGAGGCCACGGCGATCCATCTGACCAGGAACCCGCTTGAGGTAATCGACGTGTTGTCTTCAGCCATGCGTTCCTCCCATCGGCTGGTTGTATGAGGCTCATCGGTAGAATTCGGCGGTCGCCTTAGCGGGATCTCGGTTGTGCGTGAAGGCCGATTCGTGTGTGTGTGGGAGGGATGGACCAGTGCGGTGGTACCGGAACATCGCTGCGGAGAGCGGTTGTCAGTCGACGGCAGGAAAATCCACCCGGAACATCGTTGCGGCGTCAGCAGCAACTTGGTCGGAAACGACGCGGATCGCGTAGCCGGAGTGCACGAGCACCTGGTCCCCGATATCTGTGTCGGGCAGCATGATGAGATTGATCTCAAGGGTGTGATCGCCGAACTCGACATGACCCATGACGGCGTCGGGCAATCGAGTCCCGATCGAGACGACCCTGCCGGGGACCGCCAAACACATGATCAGTTTCCCTTTACCGTCATCGAAACGAGCCTGACGTCGAGCGCCGTCGGGGATTTCGTGTCGAGGGATCTCTCGATCTCGAAGGAGGCGCCCTCGAGCACCGTGCCCAACGCTGCATCGCTGAGAAGCTCGCGGAGTGAGGTCGGGGTGGCGTGATTGAGCGCTCCGATCTCGATGGAGATCTGCTGTACCTCTTCGTGGCCGCTCTCGTGCGCGACGTAGATTGCCTTCCTGACGATGTCCTCGACGAGCTTTGCCTCATGCATTGGACAACTCCGCTGCGATTCCTTCAACTGCGGCTCTCACGGGTTCCGACATTACCGAACCGACCGCAAGGTCACCTACTTCGATGCCGATGACCTCGATACTCGCGGGAAGCCTCCCGAGCGCCCGCGCAAGCTCGATGCCGGTTGCCGGGCCGAACGAGTGGGTCGAGGTGAAGGATTCGGTGGGCAGTGGAGTGGTCGACACATCGAAGTGCCGCACGGTTCCGGCCGTTGCACCCGAACGCATGGCATCCACGACCACAACCGAGTCGTTCGCCGTCCACAGTTCGTACAGATCCATCGACCCAGAGGGCACCACGTGGCTGGTGGTTCCCGTGACTCCCTCCGCAACCGCGATACCGCAAGCATCATCCCCGCGGTCCCTGTTGCCGACGCCGATCACGATACGTGCCACGATCACGTCACCCGGTCGATCGTCAGGTCGAGAAAGTGCGTTGCGCACGAGATGCAGGGGTCATAGTTGCGGATCGCCTGTTCGAGCTGCCACTGAAGCTCGTCGTCCGGCATCTGAGTTCTTGGTATGACGAACTGCCGGAGATCCTCTTCGATGCTTCGCTGGTTCTGTGAAGTCGGGGGAACAATCCTGGCGTCGGAGATCAGTCCCGCATCGTCGATCTCGTATCGGTGGTACAGGACGCCTCTCGGCGCCTCGCTTGCGCCGTGACCGACCGCATCGCGTGGTTCCACAGAGATCCACGGCTCCGGTGGCCTTTCATACTCACCAATCAGTCTGAGTATCTCCTCACACGCAAGCACGAGTTCAACCGAGCGCACGATGATGCTCTTGAACGGGTTGCGCTCGCCTCGTTCGAGGCCGACCTCGTCTGCGATCGCCCGTGCCCGTGGTGTGAGCTTGTCGTGGTTGAGGGTGAACCTCGCCATCGGCCCAACGTGATAGGTCCCGCGTTCTCGAAGCCTGCAATGGAGTGCGTTCGAACGTTCGACGTGGGTCTCCTCGAAGTGCTCTGCCCACTCCGTCACATCGATATCGAGTCCCTCGGTCGAAACGATGCGACCGTCCGTGATCGCGTATTCATCAGGGTGACGGAGCGCAACGAACTCATAGGGCATCTCAAAGTCTGGGAAATCAAACCCGCTGACGAGGCGCACCGTCGCCTCTGACGTCGTGAGCGCCCATTGGAGCTCCTCAACGAGGAAGTCGAGCTCTTTGCGGGTTGGTGTCCGATAGAAGCCCCCAACCCGCATGTTGATCGGGTGGATCTCTCTTCCCCCCAGCAGCGTCATCACGGTGTTGCCGAGTTTCTTGAGGCGTAGGGCGTTGATGACTACCTCTGGGAGATCCTCGGCCATCTCGATGGCGCTCTCGTATCCCAAGAAGTCGGGAGCGTGGAGCATGTAGACGTGAAGCGAATGGCTCTCAACCCACTCTCCGCAATAGAGCATTCGGCGCAGCGCCCGAATCTGGGGGTGTACCTCGATCTGGGCGGCGTGCTCCATTGCGTTGATGGAGCTCATCTGATAGGCCACCGGGCAGATTCCGCAGATACGTGACGTGATGTCGGGAGCCTCAGCGTGGGCTCTTCCCCGCAGCACCGCTTCGTAGAACCGCGGTGGCTCGAAAATGCTGAACTCGAGATCGATGATCTCATCACCGTCGAGCTTGAGATACATCGCCCCCTCACCCTCGACCCGTGCCAGATAGTCAACGCTGATCACCCGTGTGTTGTTGTCACCGGTCATAGGCGTCACTCGCCTCCTTGAATTCAGGCGAATACGCATTGAACGTGCGAAGAGCCTTGACGAGATCCGGGTCCTCGATTCCCAGCCCATGCCATATCTCACGGAGCGACTCGATGTTCGGGTCGATCGAAGGCCCGAAGCAACCGAAGCAGCCCCGATTGAAGGCCGGGCAGATCGCACCACACCCTGCCTGGGTGACCGGTCCCATGCACGGTGTTCGATGGGCCACCATCACACATGACGTGCCGGCAAGCTTGCATTCAACACAGACCGAATGGTTCGGTGTGTTCGGGCGTCTTCCCTGGAGATAGGCGTCGATGACCTCGATGAGCTGATGCTTCGAGATCGGACAGCCCCGAAGCTCCAGGTCGACCTCGACATGGTCGGAGATGGCGGTCGATGTCTCGAGCGTATCGATGAACTCGGGGTTCGCATAGACGATCGAGATGAATTCGCCGACGTCTGCGAAGTTCTTCAGAGCCTGGATCCCCCCTGCGGTCGCACACGCGCCGATACTCACGAGTGTTGTCGACGCGAGACGGATCTCCTGGATCCGCTCGGCGTCGTGAGGTGTGGTTACCGACCCCTCCACGAGCGACAGGTCGTAGGGACCCCCGACTTCACGACGGGTGGCCTCGGGGAAGTAGGCGATGTCAATGGCGCCGACGATGTCGAGCAGCTCGTCCTCACAATCGAGCAGGGTGAGCTGGCAACCATCACATGACGCGAACTTCCAGACAGCGAGCTTCGGCCTTGTACCCACCTTCGTCGTCATAGCGATCTGACCCCGAGTCTCTGGGCGACCTCCGAGTACGGAAAGACGGGACCGTCCTTGCAGATGAAGTCAGAACCGAACTGGCAGTGTCCACAGAAGCCGATGCCGCACTTCATGTTGCGCTCGAGGCTCAGGTAGATGTTGTCACGTGCAACGCCGCTGGCGTTGAGAGCTCTTGCTACGACCTTCATCATGACCTCCGGACCACAGACCACAGCAATGGTCTCCTTGGCTTCGCACCGGAGCCGGGGTATGAGGGGTGTGACGACGCCGATGGAACCTCGCCAGGTATCGTTCCCTTTGTCGACGGTCATCTGGAGGTTGAAGTCGGGTAGTTCGTTCCACGCCTCCAGTTCAGAGCGGTACAGGAGCTCGGACGGTGATCTCGACCCATATGCCAATCCGAGACAGAAGTATCGGTCCCTGTTCGCAAGCGCGTGGTATATCAAGGGCCGCACCGGTGCAAGCCCGATGCCCCCGGCAACGATCACGAGGTCCTTGCCTTCTGTGACAGGCCACCCTGTGCCGAATGGACCACGGATTCCGACCATCTCTCCCGGAGCCAGGGCACAGATCGCGTTGGTGACCGCGCCAACCGCTCGCACGGTGTGGATCAGTCGTTCGGGATGATTCGGATCGCCGCAGATGGAGATGGGGACCTCGCCGACGCCATAGATGTAGAGCATCGTGAACTGACCGGGTAGGAATGCAAGCGGGGGGCCGTCGTCTGCGACCTCGAACTCGAGAGTCACGGTGTCGAGGGTCTCCGACTGCTTCGATGTCACTCTGAAAGGCCTCGGAAGCATCGGCTCGTGCAATGCTGGTGTGTTGCTCTCGGTTGCGATCAGGGCCATTTCATCCCTTCCCGTACAGATCGAGCAACTGGATTCTGGTGTGGTGGAGTCGCTGAGACGCCTCTCTTGCGACGATCTCCCACATGAGGCGATCGAGCTCAGCGTTTCGTTCGCATTCAGCCATTACGAAAGCCGCGTCTAACACGGCCAGCCGGGTCTGTGTCATCGCTCTGGCCGTCCACATCCATCGGTGGGGCGCCAGTCGCCAGCTGAGCCCGACAAGGGCGCCCTCACCGAGGGTCTGGACGCTCGTCGCCGGCCTCGCGGGCCGCTCGACCTCCAGTGCAAGGATTCCTTCGGCGATGATGAAGAACCTCCTGGCCTCACCGTTCTCGCGGAACAGCACTTCGTCCGGTTCGAGTGTGAGCTCGGTCGCAGCAGACTCGAAGAACTCGAACTCATCCTCATTCAATCGCGCCAGAAGGTCGCTCGTTGCGCGTAGATCTTCAAGGTTCATACTGTCGCCACCTCCGTGTTTGCTCGCAGCGCTGCTACCTCAGCGGTGATATCGATCCCCGCAGGGCACCAGGTGATGCATCGACCGCACCCGACACAGCCGCTCGTGTCGAATTGGTCGTGCCAATACGCGAGCTTGTGTGTCATCCACTGGCGGTACCGTGAACTCGTCGAGGACCGAACCGGATACTGGTGCAGGTTCGTGAACTCCATCGTGAAGCAGGAGTCCCAGCGTCTCTGCCGGACTGCTGTGCCCTTGAGGTCTGTGACGTCCTCAACCGTTGAGCAGAAGCACGTAGGGCACACAAGGGTGCAGTTCGCACAGCTGAGGCAGCGCTGTGCAATGTCCTCCCATATGGGGTGATCGAGATTCGATGTGAGCAGGTCGTAGACATCGCTGGTCTCCATCGATCTACCCATCTGCGTCGCGGTCTTCGCAACGATGGCAGCGACCGCGATTGAGTCGGAATCTGTTGCTGGACGGCCGGGAAGCCCCGAGAGGATCGTTTCGCCTGCTTCAGAGCCAGATTCGATGATGAACTCGTGCTTGTTTCGCTCGAGAACTTCGGTGAGCACGAGGTCGTATCCCGCAGTTGTGCGAGGGCCTGTGCCCATCGAGACGCAGAAACAGGTCCCGCCCGCAACTGCACAGTTCACCGCAATGGTGAACGCACGACCTCTCGACACAGCGTAGGCGGGGTCCGTGAATCCTGACTCGAGGAAGACCCGGTCCTGGATCCCGATCGCGGCAAGCTCGCACGGGCGCACCCCGAGGAACGCGTATCGCGGGGGATCGTGCGGTGTGGCTTCGAATCGCAACTCTCCGTCGGTGCGGTCGATCGTGAGTAGCGTCAACTGGGGAGGGAAGAGGTACTTCTTCCAGGTACGGGGGCCTACGGCGTATCCGAAGACCGCCTCGTCGTTGCGACGAGCGAGTTCGTAACTTCCTGCGTCCTGGCGGTCCGTCCAACCGATGGGGAGGTCCTCGATCGATTCGATCTCGTCGTTGACGATGGCCTCTTCGCCTAGCGTTGGCCCAACCACGACGTAGCCCGAGGTACGAAGCACCTCGATGAGCGATGGGAACTGTTCGAAGCTCACAACCTTGGTTGGCACACGGCCTCCAATCCCTGGACCGATCTCTAAAGTAACATCGCTGGGCGCATCCGCCGCGACAGCCTCTGCTGCTGCAGACCCAGGGTTCCAGTTCACTGTTTCCGTTAGCTGTGGCCCACAGAATGAGGATGGGGGTCAGGCGGCTGTCACGGACCGCACTGTGTCGATCACCATGTTGGGAGTATCGTGCACGTCAGCCCATGTGAAGCGGAGAATCCGCCATCCGTGCTCGATTGCTTCGCGATCGCGCTCGCGGTCCCGGCGCATGGCCTCGACCTGCATGTGCCAACGGCGGGAATCCCACTCGATGGCGAGCTGGTCGGCCGGGAGTGCGAGATCAAATCGTCGGCGTCGGTCCCACGGGATCGGGAACTCCTGGATGAACCCGTCGAGGCCTGCCTGCCTCAGAAGAGCGAGTCCTCGCCGTTCCAGGATCGTGCCGTTACGAGGGCCACCGATGCGGTCCTCCAGGACCTTGCGCATGTTGCGGACACCGGGCTTGCCGCTCCGAGCCACGGCTTCGAGTATCGCTTGCAGGTCGTCGAGCGTGTAGGCGTCATCGGCGATTGAGTGATCCACGACGGCGGCGAGGTGCCGTGGGGATAGGATCGATGCGAGGTCGATGACCGTCCGCGCTGGTGACGTGATGGGTAGATTGTGGATGGTGGTTACGTGGTCTGGTCGGAGGTCGTGATTGCGGAACACCTCAACTCCGGGGAAGGTGTGCGTCGTGCGGCTGTGGACGGACACCGTTGCCACATCGGTCGGAACAAGTGGCAGGCGGTGAATTGCTGCTGCCGAGTTGTGGGACACGACTGCGTTTGGTAGCACCGACACCGCGGCACGCACCAGATTCAGCCGGCCCGGCAATTCAATCAGCCTGTATCCGCCATGACCCATTCGTTGCCAGGCCCCCGAAGAGATACGTCGGCCGATCGTTCCGTCGTTGAAGCCCGAGCGGAGTGCTTGGTCTCGTCGTACCACGCCACCTTGCTGGAGAGCGATATTGAGGATCGTTGTGTCTCGATTCATGCCTCCACAATGACGTGAGTTGGTGACAGATTCCTCTCACTCTCGTTCTGTGGGCTGCAACTGCCGGGAACAGTGAACTGGAACCCTGGGTACGCGCTGGCTTGGGGTGGGGGAGGGGTAGCGTGTGGGGTATGGCTGATCGACCTCGCAACGATGACTGGTGGCTTGCATCCGACGGCAGGTGGTATCCACCGGATCTGGGCCCTGACGCGGATGCGCCGAGCTTCGCGGGTAAACCGAGCGATGCGTCGGTGATCTCGTCGTCGTTCACGATGGTCGTTTCAATCGCTCTCTCGGTCGCGTCGGCGATTCTCGCCGGCGCGGCCTTCTCTGGGCTTCGGTATGCCTCGGCGCTGCAGAAGTACACGGGGGAGCTCTCGGATCCTGAGAAAGAAGCTCTCGGCTCGGTCGAGTTGACCTGGGCGAGCTGGACAGCCCTCGCTCTCTTGATGCTGGTCCTCACAGGAGTACTCGTGATCGGATGGACCTACAGCGCGTCCAGGTCTCTCGACAATCGGGGTCCGATCGGTCGCCGATGGCGTGGCGGGTGGACCATCGGGTCCTGGTTGGTCCCGCTCGCGAACCTTGTGCTCCCGAAGTTCGTGTTCAACGAGATCGAGAGGATCGCCCAGGTCCCATACGGACAGGTACCCATCGGTGAAGAGTGGCGGACCTACCCGAGATCCCAGCTCGGGGATCTGTGGTGGCTCTTGTGGATCGCCGGGGCGATTCCGAGCCAGTTGACCCAGATCATTGTTGGGGACCCCACGGGTGATGCCGGCCGGCTTACGATCATGGTGAACATCAGCTCGTTCACATACGCACTCTTCGCAGGGGCGGGGATCGCCCTCGCGTTGCTCGTTCGACGAATCGAACGGTCGTCGCACGGTTGAGCCGCTGTCGCTGCATGGGACCCGGTTATACCGCTCGGGTGTTCATGATGATGGCGGGGTGTGGTCCGTCCTTTTTCGGAATCGATGTTTCGGGAACCCGAAGTCTCACTCCGACCGTCTAACTTGTGAAACATTTCACAAAAAGGTTTCTGTCGGGTGGATCGCTTTCTCTCTCCTCCTTCCTCCCTGTGGTTCGCGCCGACAGAAAGACGGTCGGAAAACGGTCCCACCCGCCCCCGATCGTCTTGACTGCCCCGGCTGATCCCCCTCAGCCGGGGCAGTCTTCTTTGTCGGGTGCCAGGTGTCAGGTTTCAGGGAAGAAGGGGGGCGCTGCCCGATAGAACCCGTCCTCGGATCTCTGGTTACTGTCTACCGTCTACGGTCTACGGGCTACCGTCCAGGGAAGGAACATCTCATGCGATCAATCGAAACGAACGGTGTGACACTGGCAGTGGATGACCAGGGAACGGGTGATGCCGTGGTGCTGCTCCACGGATTCCCCGAGCTCGCATACTCGTGGCGGCACCAGATACCGGCACTCGTGGACGCCGGCTACCGGGCCGTCTCATTCGACCAGCGCGGCTACGGAGCATCCTCGAGACCGGAAGACGTCTCTGACTACTCGTTGGAGATGCTCGTGGGAGACGTCATCGGGCTACTCGACCGCCTCGGAATCGACACGGCAACTGTTGTCGGCCACGACTGGGGCAGCATCGTTGGGTGGACGACGGCGATCGTTCATCCAAACCGTATCTCGAGGGTTGCGTCGCTCAACGTTCCGTACCGCGGGGCATGCATCGGATTCCCCACGACAGACGTCATCAGAGAGCAGCTCGCCGATCGTTTCGGCTACGTCCTCATGTTCCAGGACGAGGGTGTTGTCGAGGCGATGTTCTCCGCCGATCCAGATGCGTGGCTGCGAGGCGCATTCTCGATGGTCGCGGGGAACAAGGAATTCCTCACCGACGATGAATTCGGCGTCTTCGCCGATGCTTTCAGGGCCGGCGGCATCACCGGCCCCGTCAACTGGTACCGCAACATAGATGCGAACGCGGCGACTTTCGCCGACTATTTGGATGCGCCGATTCAGCAACCAACGCTGATGCTCGCGGCCGACGGTGACCCGGTGCTCCCGGTGAGCCTCACCGAAGGCATGGATAGGTGGATCCCAGATCTGACCACCGTCGTCATCGAGGATTCCGGGCACTGGACACAACAGGAACAGCCTGAGGCCGTCAGTGCTGCCCTCCTGGATTGGCTAGATCGAACGTCGTGATGCGCACAGCCCGAGACTGGTTCTTCTCCATCCCAACCGTGATCGCTTTCGGGTTGACTCTCGTCGTCTTCGACATCGCGGGCAGGATCGCGCTGCTCTTCGGTCTCAGACCCTTCGAGTGGGTGATGGCCGGCCTGCAGCGCACCATGCTCGGTGTCTTCCTGCTCTCGGGTGTCCGATTCGACGTTCAGGGGCTCGACCGATTCGAATCCACGGGTGGGTACATCTTCGTGTCGAATCACCAGAGCATGTATGACGTGCCGATCTTCGGCGGGATCCTCGTCAAGAACTTCCCGAAGTACGTAGCCAAGCGATCCCTCGCAAAAGGCATCCCTTCCATCAGCCTCAATCTCTCGAGGGGAGCGAACGCCGTCATCGATCGTGACGACAAGGATCAGGCGGTGGCGGCGATCAGCGAGATGGCGGCGAACTGCCAGAGCCGCGACGTTTCAGCTGTGATCTTCCCCGAAGGAACCAGGTCAAGGGATGGATCTATCGGTAGCTACAGACCCGCGGGCGTCGTAGCCCTCATGGACGGTGCGCCGGACCTCGAGATCATCCCTACGGTGATCGACGGGTCGTGGAGGGTCTTTGCTCACAACATGTTCCCGATCCCATTCGGAACCCGGGTCAGGGTCATGTTCGGGGAACCGATCCGTCGGAGGGCCGATGAGGATCCTGCAGCCATCGTCGAGCGATGCCACGAGTGGGCTTCACAGGCTCTCGAATCGGGGAACAAGGGTTCCGATACCCCCGCCTGATACGCTGGGGGTATGGAAGATGTACGGATCGGCTTATTCATCGACTACGAGAACCTCGCTATCGGAGCGAGGGAAGACCTCAGCATCACGTTCGACTTCAGACCCATAGCCAACGCGCTTGCGGAACGGGGCAGGGTTGTGGTGCGAAAGGCGTACGCAGACTGGGCGTATTTCAACGACGACCGTCAGATGCTCGTCGACAATCACATCGAACTGATCGAGATTCCCCAGCGCAAGGGCGCAGTCAGGAAGAACGCAGCAGACATCAAGATGGCTGTTGACGCCGTAGAGCTTGCGTTCGAGCGCGACTACGTCACAACATTCGTCCTCTGCACAGGTGACTCAGACTTCAGCCCCCTCGTCCACAAGCTGAGGGAGCTCAACAAGCAGGTCATCGGCGTTGGGCTCAAGGCATCAACATCGAGGCTGCTGCCACCGGCATGTGACGAGTTCCTGTTCTATGAGAACCTCGACGGCGTCGATCTACCCCAGGCCAAGGTCATCCGCCGCGGACGCTCTGAGCCCGAACAGCCGACGAAGGACCTCGAGAATCTGGACGGCCTCATCACCTCAACGTTGAGCGGCCTTCAGCGAACTGCCGACGATGAGGTTCGCATAAGTCTGCTCAAGCGGGCACTTCTACGCAAGGACTCCACGTTCTCGGAGAGCGACTACGGCTTCCGGTCCTTCAGCGAGCTCCTGCGAAACGTCGCGGAACGGGGGAAGGTGCAGCTGGATGAGTCGTCACGAAAGGGTGACCCGGTTGTGTCGTTCCCTGAGGGCGGCAGAGGAGAAGGCGAAGCCTTCGGCCTTCTCGTTGCCACGATCAAGGCGATGAAATCAGACCATCCCGTTGCTCTTTCCGGTCTCAAGGATGAGATGCGCAAAGCCGATTCGAACTTCTCCGAGAAGCAGTACGGCTACGGCGGGTTCCTCCAATTCGTGAAAGCAGCGAGCGCCAAGGGCGTAGTCGAGATGGACTTCGACTCTGAGTCCGGCGCGTACTCCGTGAGTGTTTCCGGCTGACCGGTTGCCATACGCACCGACTTTGAATTACAATGTTGTCATTCGTTGTGGAGGCGGAGATGGCAGTAGCCGTACAGGAAGTAAGAACGAGCGTTGATTTCGTCACGGAAGCGGTGCTGGTCGCTCATCGTGCACATGTGGATGACGCGACGGAGATGTCGTTGGCTGAGTTCCTTGACTCGCCCGTCGAGGCCGGAGCGGTTCGTGCCGTGGTCGCCGACAAGTCCCGTACCGTCGAGATCGTCCTCGACACTGATACGGAAATCGGCATACTCGCGGAGGTTGCATGGGCACTCGACGAACGAGCCTGGTTGCTCAACATCGTCGTGTCCCTCAACAGGCTCGGAGAGGCGCACACGGCGCTTCGTGGCACACCATGCACGTTGCAGGGTTGGTGGTTCGACGATGACACGGTCCGTTTCGCAGGATACGAAACGCCGTAGCTAGGCTTCTGACATGCCTGCTCCGCTGTACACCCAGACTGTCATTGCCTTTGTCTGGGACTTCGACAAGACGCTCATACCGTCCAATATGCAAGACCCGATCTTCGACGCGTATGGGGTCGATCCGGATGACTTCTGGATCGAGGTTGAAGGACTCGTCGACTACTACGAACACAACGGTGTCGTTATCCAGAGGGACACGGCGTATCTCGGACATCTTCTGACGTACGTGCGTGAAGGTGTGTTCGATGGGTTGTCGAACTCGAAGCTGCGCGAGCTCGGTAAGGATCTCGATCCCGTTCCCGGCATGCCGGAGTTCATGGAGGCGACGAGACAACACGTTGGCGAGGTCCCCGAATTCGCGGACGAGGGCATCACGGTGGAGCACTACATCGTGTCGACGGGTCTGCGAGAGATGATCGAGGGGTCGGTGTTCGGGTCGGTGGTCGACGGCATCTGGGCGAACACGTTCATCGAGGATGTTGCCGAGCCCGGCTATCTGGAGCGCCTTCCCGTATCACCCGGTCCGGGACCGATCAGCCACGTCGGCTACACGATCGACAACACGTCCAAAACGCGCGCCATCTTCGAGATCAACAAGGGTGTCAACAAGATACCGGGACTCAATGTGAACGCTCGCATGGCTCCGGACCAGCGGCGTGTGCCCATGAAGAACATCGTATACATCGCCGATGGGCCGTCCGATGTTCCTGCGTTCTCGATTCTCAACACCTCCGGTGGCAGAACCCTCGGGGTGTACACGGTCGAGCCAGAGAACAACCACGCAAAGGTCAAGGCCCTTCAGGAACAGGGTCGGATCCAGGGGATGGCCGAGGCCGACTACCGTCCGGGCAAGCCTGCTTATCTCTGGTTGATGGACACTCTCGAACAGATCGGATTCGAGATCATCGAAGCCCGCAGACAAGCCTTCGCAGCCATCGAGAACCCGCCGGGGCACTGAGCGAGCCCTCGGCTCCCCGACCGCTCGGCGGTGCCTCGCTTACCGACGACCGATCGGTCGCTTCGCTCCCTTTCCGACATCCGACAGAGACGAGTCGGTTATCGGTTATCGGTCATCGGTTATCGGCCATCGTTGCTCTTAGCGAGTACATCAGGGGGACCAGGTCGCGCTGGTTATCGATCGAGGTTCATCGGGTCCTCACGGGACCGCGATGCCGAGCTCGGCCCGCTTGGCCTTCGTGAGGCTCGCAGCGACGAGGTGGAACGAGTCCTCGATCAGATCGTGCACCTCGTCCATCGGGACTTCGGGGACGAGGTCGACGGTGACCCAGTGGCGCTTGTTCATGTAGTACCCCTCGCGGACGAAGTCGTACCTGTCTCGCAGCACGATGCCGTCCTCGGGGTCGACCTTGAGGGTGATGTACCCCGGGTCCTCGGCGACGGTGGCGAGGGCGAACATCTTCGCTCCGACCTTGTAGACGGCCGCATCGTCACCGAACGGGTACTCGAGGACGGCAGCAGGCAATCCTGCGCACCAGGTGCGCACCTGTTTGATTCTTGCGGGTGGATTCACGGGACCAGCGTAGGCGGTCTCTCGAAGTGTTCGGCGAGTGCACACTCGGCCACGGGACCGTCTTCTTCCGGATTCGGCCATCACCGGAGATGCAATTACCCTGCTCCCAACGCAACTCGAAGGACGGGTATGGGCATCAACAAGGTAGGCATCGTCGGCGGTGGTCAGATGGGTGGAGGGATCGCCGAGGTGTGTGCCAAGGTCGGCGTCGACGTGGTCGTCGTCGAGGTCTCGGAGGAGCTCGCCGATCGGTCCCGCGCGGCGATCACGAAGTCCCTCGACAAGGCCGTGGAGCGGGGAAAGCTCGACGCAGCCGGAAGGGACGCTGCCCTCGGGAACCTGACGCTCACAACGGATATCGGCTTGTTCGCAGATCGTCAGCTGATCGTCGAGGCGGTCGTGGAGAACGCCGACGTCAAGCGGGAGCTGTTCGGGCGGATCGATGAGATCGTTGAGGCACCAGATGCGATCCTGGCATCGAACACGTCGTCGATCCCGATCACACAGATCGCCACGGCGACGTCGAGACCGGGATCGGTCGTTGGTATGCACTTCTTCAACCCGGCGCAGATAATGCCCCTCGTCGAGGTGATCTCCTCGGTTCTCGTCGACGAGAACCAGGTCGACCGAGCAGCGGCATTCGCATCAGATACGCTCGGCAAGACGGTGGTCCGTGCCAAGGACCGTGCAGGTTTCATCGTCAACAAGTTGCTGTGCCCGTACATCTTCGAGGCGATTCGCATGTACGAGGAGGGG
>CAZWMX010000061.1:0-13628 GCA_964635205.1 uncultured Acidimicrobiaceae bacterium
CACGGGTTCTCGTTCTGTGCTCTGTCACCTGTGTTCTGTAATCTGGCTGGATGGGTAACAATCTCAGAGCTACCGGCCGCGAGCAGGCCTGGTCGTGGCCGCTGTCCGACTGGGACAACATGTGGCGGCCGTCGTACTGGCTCAAGAAGCCGCCGAAACCGCACCAGACCCACATCCTCCATCTTGTCGCCATCCTCGCGCTTGTTGGATACGCCAACGTCATCGCCAACGAGGTGCTCGACGAGGTCTGGGATATCCCCTTCAACCTTGGCATCCTCGGCGTGGCTCTCCTCATCGCGCGCAGAGCGGGAACCACATGGACATCGATGGGTCTTCGTTCCGATCGTGTGAAACGCGGCGTCACAGTCGGCGGCATCGTCATCGGAATCATCACGGTTGGTGTCGCCATAGGCATCGCTATCCCTGCGACCCGCGAGCTGTTCCGGGACGAACGGATCATCGACAACTCGGTCCCGTGGGTTCTCTTCCAGGCCCTGGTTCGCGTCCCTCTCGCGACAGCCCTGTATGAAGAGGTGCTGTTCAGGGGCATCGTGTTCGGGATGCTCATACGACGCAGGTCTCCCCTTGTCGCAGGCCTCATGACGTCGGTCATCTTCGGCCTGTGGCACATTCTCCCGACAATCGAGTTGCGCGACACCAATCCAGGTGGTGACCTGTTCTCCGGTGCCATCGGCCTCATGGTCGTGATCCTTGGTGCAATCGCCGGCACATTCATCGCCAACCTCGGGTTCCTGTGGGTCCGCCTCTATGCGAACAGCACCTACGCCGCGGTTCTCGCACACATCGGCACGAACTCCGTCGCAATGCTCGGCTCTCTGCTCGTGGTCCACCTCCTCTGATCAGACGACACACACTCTCGGATCCGCCTTCCGCCTTCCGCCTTCCGCTCTCCGTCTTCTGACTTCTGACCCAAGCTTGACATCTGGAAGAGGCTCCGCGAGCATGTTCCCATCTGGTCCTTGGGGACCGGGTGAGCGATCAAGGAGAGTCGATGATCAGGCTATTTGGGCCCAATCCATCATCAGTGGCTCTCGCGCGCCCAAGAATGCTGTAACAGCAGCCTTCTCCCCACTCTCGAGACCCACCACAGGTGACGGCATCGCCGTTCATGAACCTGTCTCGACCCTCGACTCTTCAAGGACCATCCATGATCCCCGTACGAGCATATTTCAGACTCTTC
Organism: uncultured Acidimicrobiaceae bacterium; assembly: GCA_964635205.1. Classification (GTDB taxonomy): domain Bacteria; phylum Actinomycetota; class Acidimicrobiia; order Spongiisociales; family UBA5794; genus B3-G11. The sequence goes on from CAZWMX010000061.1 coordinate 1,202, forward strand.
ACCGGATACCTCCGGCCACATCGCCCCAAGGCGCTGCTGCTCGCGGTCATCCTGCTGACCACTATTGCGCTTCAGCTTGTCAACCCGCAGCTGATCAAGCGTTTCATCGACAGCGCAACCGAGGGCGAGCCAGCATCAGCGCTCGTCCCTCTCGCCGTGGCGTTCATGGTCATTGCTGTCATCCATCAACTGCTCGCGGTGTGGGCAACGTATCTCGCTGAGCAGATCGGCTGGTCGGCTACGAACCAGCTTCGGGCCGACCTTACCGACCACGTGCTGCACCTCGACATGGGCTTCCACAAGGGCACCAGCCCGGGCGAGCTCATCGAACGGATAGATGGCGATGTCACAGCACTGTCGAACTTCTTCTCTTCGATGATGATCAAGGTTCTTGGGAACGGAGTACTCCTCGTCGGAATCCTTGTGCTCCTGTGGAGAGAGTCAAGGATCGTCGGGCTCTCGATCGCCATCTTCACCGCGATCACGTTCCTGGGTCTCGCCCGTATCCACGGCATCACCGTTCCGTGGAACAAGGACATCAGGGCCACAAGCGCTGAGATGTACGGATTCATCGGTGAGCAGGTCGACGGGACGGAGGACATCGAAGCGAACGGCGCGACAGGATTCATGTTGTCGCGATTCGATACGATCCAGCGCAAGTGGCTTCCACAGATCGTACGCGGATGGACCGGCTGGGCGATGATGTGGAGCACCTCTATGGCGCTGTACTTCATCTCGCTGATAATCGTCTTCGTCACCGGTGCATGGCTCTACGGTGCCGGCACGCTCACGCTCGGCTCCGTGTATCTCATATTCCAGTACGTGCAGATGGCCCACTACCCGATCGATCAGATCAGGGAACAGCTCACAGATCTCCAGAAGGCCGGAGCCTCCATCGAGAGAGTCGAAGGGCTGTTCGAACGACAGACCGCTCTTCCCCAGAGAGCCAACGGACTTCTGATCGATGGGCCTCTTCGAGTGCAATTCGATGGTGTCACCTTCAGCTACGACGACGAGGCAGGCAACGAGACGGTGCTCGACGACGTCACGTTCGACATCGCGCCGGGCAAGGTTGTAGGCCTCCTCGGCCGCACGGGATCCGGCAAGTCGACGATCGCTCGCCTTGTCACCCGGATGTACGAACCACAAGAGGGAGCGGTTCGGGTCGGTGAATCGGCAACATGGGACATCGACCTTGCCGACCTGCGGCGGCGTGTCGCCATGGTCACCCAGGATGTCCAACTCTTCCGCGCGACCGTCAGGGACAATCTCACGTTCTTCAACGAATCGGTGAGCGATGAAGAGCTGATCGGAGTGATCCACACGCTGGAACTCGACGAGTGGTTCGATTCGCTCCCCTTGGGGTTGGACACGATGCTCGAATCGGGGAGTGGCGGCCTGTCCGCCGGACAGGCCCAGCTTCTTGCGTTCACGCGTGTCTTCCTGCGTGACCCCGGAGTGGTCGTGCTCGACGAGGCCTCTTCTCGACTGGATCCGGCAACCGAGGCGCTGCTCGAGCGAGCGGTTGACCACCTGCTCGAAAACAGAACGGCGATCTTGATCGCACACCGCCTCGATACGGTCGCGCGGGCTGATGACATCGTGATCCTCGAAGACGGAAAGGTGATCGAGTGCGGTGAACGCAAGGTGCTCGAGGCCGACCCTGAGTCGGTCTTCTCTCGTCTGCTCGCAACCGGCATGGAGGAGGCACTCATATGAGTGAACAAACCAGTCCCGCCTATGTCAGGGTGCTCTTCGGGATGATCCGACAGCAACCGATCCGCTACAGCTTTGCGTTGTTCCTGTGGGTCTCCATCTGGACGATGCCGATTCTCATCGGACTCGTCGGCGCCCGTTTCTTCGACGCGCTCGCGGAGGGCATGACCATCTCAACGCTGACGCTTCTGGTGACTGCGGTTGTCGCGTATGCGTTCGTCAGGACCATGTTCATATTCGGTGGCATGCGCAACCACGCCTCGCTGCTCTTCCGGGCGGCTGGGACCATGCGCCGGAACCTCCTCGTTCGCATCTATGAGCTTCCCGGAGCCGCAGGACTCACCGAGACGCCCGGTGAGGTAGTGAGCCGGTTTCGCGATGACATCGAGCATGTCGTCGAACCCTTCGACATCTTCGTCGACTTCATCGGTGCCCTCATTGCGGGAACGATCTCGATCGTCATCTTGTGGTCAATCGATCCCGGGATGACGATCGTGATCGTGATCCCTGTGTTGGTTGTCGCCGTGGTCGCCAGCCGAACGGGCGCTGTTGTCCGTAGGTATCGCCGAAAGGCAAGGGACGCCACGGAGGCCATCACCGGGTTCCTCGGGGAGACCTTCGCTGCCACCCAATCGGTGAAGGTCGCGGGAGCGGAATCGAGCATGCTCGGACACTTCGTCGAGCTCAACGAAGTTCGCAAGACGATGATGGTGCGAGACCGCACGTTCACGGCAGTGCTCGAGGCGGTGTTTCGCAACACCGTCAACATCGGCACGGGCCTGATCCTGCTCCTGGTTGCAGGCAGACTCACGACCACAGGCGCGGCAGGGATCTCCATCGGTGAGTTCGCCCTGTTCGTCTACCTCCTGCAACAGGTAACGGACAACGCGTACTTCTTTGGCATGTTCATAGCACGTGCGAAACAGGGAAGTGTGAGCGTCGAACGTCTCACAGACGCGCTGTCGGGCGAACCCTGGGATCGGATCACGCAACGGACAGAACTCGGTCTCGACACCGAGGCAACTGCCACGATGGACCCCATCGAGCGTGTTGAGCCCTTCGAGTCGCTCTCGGTGCGTGATCTCTCGTACCACTATCGCGACTCACAGAATGGCATCGAAGGCGTTGATCTCGATGTCGCCCTCGGCGAGTTTGTCGTCGTCACGGGACGGATCGGATCAGGCAAGACCACACTGCTGCGAGCTGTGCTCGGACTTCTTCCCGCTGAGAGTGGATCCATCCTGTGGAATGGTGAACTCGTTGGGGAACCTTCGGCAGTTCTTGTCCCTCCGCGTGTCGCCTACACGCCACAGGTGCCAAGGCTGTTCTCGATGTCGCTCGAGGACAACCTGGTACTCGGCGCGGTACTCGGGGACGGATTGCTCGACGAGTCGATCCACATAGCCACGATGCGTCACGACATCGAGATGATGCCCGAGGGTCTCGAGACACTCATCGGCCCACGAGGTGTTCGGCTCTCCGGGGGCCAGGTACAGCGGTCGGCTGCGGCACGGATGCTCACGCGTGTGCCTCAACTGTTGGTACTCGATGATGTCTCGTCTGCGCTCGATATCGAGACGGAACGGACCCTCTGGCAGCGGCTCTTCGAGGCAAGAGACGGCATTGCGACGCTCGTCGTGTCGCATCGCCATGCAGCTCTCTCCCGGGCGGACCGCGTCATCGTGATGGAGAAGGGTCGAGTCGTCGCTGTCGGCACGGCCGGGGAGCTCGAAGAAACCTCGGACACGTTCAAGGCGATCTGGGAAGGTGCCTTGGCGACTAGCCCCGAGTGATCGCGAGGATCTCGATCTCGAAGGTGAGTGCTTCACCGGCGAGTCGGTGGTTGACGTCGAGCCTGACGATCTCCTTTGTCACCTCGAGCACAACCGCTGGTTGGCCGCTCGTGAGAAAGACCTCGTCGCCGACCTTCACATCACCCTGCTCCGGGTTGAAGGGGACCTCGATGACGTTGTCCTCGCTCCACTCACCGTACGCGTCCTCCGGGTCGATGCGCACGGTGCGGACGTCACCGACGTTGCCGCCGCGTACTGCCTCGTCGAAACCTCCAATGACCTGCCCGGTCCCGACGGTGAACGAAAATGGCACATCACGGTCACGCGACGAGTCGAATTGGGATCCGTCGTCGAGTGTTCCGATGTAGTGGACCTCGACCAGGTCACCGTCCTGGACCGTGAGTCCCTCTTCCGGGATGGCCCGGGTCGAGGAAGTCGTCTCGGTCACGCTTCCGCCCGCTTCGGTTGTTGTTGACCCGTCCGCAGCCGGCGAGTCATCCTCTGCCGTGCCTCCACACGCAGCGGCGATCAGCCCGATGGCGAGAACGAGAAAAGCGATGTGGCGCAGGCGCATGAAGGACTCCAGAGGTATTGGGGTTGCGAGGGAGGTTACAGGTCGTATTACGTAGTACGTATTTACGTAATACGACACCCGGTTCGAGGTCTCGCCGTCCTTGTATTCTGGGTGTATGCCGAACTACACACCCCCTGTCAGAGACATCACATTTGTGCTCAACACGATTTCGGATGTCGAATCGATCATCGAACTACCCGGTTTCGAGCACGTCGACCCGGACATGATCGATGGTGTTCTCGATGAGGCCGCTCGTTTCTTCTCTGAGGTCTTTGCGCCCACGAACGAAATCGGTGATGAGAAGGGCGCCAAGCTCGAGGACGGCAACGTCATCACACCCGAAGAGTTCAAGCCTGTGTGGAGCAAACTTGTCGAAGCGGGTTGGACCGCCGTCACAGGCTCACTCGAGTACGGGGGTCATGGCTTCCCCAAGACGATCGGACTGAGCATCTCGGAAATGATGACATCGGCGAACCTCGCCTTCTCACTCAACCCGATGCTCACGGGAAGCGGCATCACACTGTTGACCCGGCATGGCAGTGATGAACTCCGCGATCAGTACCTCGCCAAGCTGATCTCGAGCGAATGGACGGGCACCATGGTGCTCACCGAGCCAGAAGCCGGGTCGGACCTCGGCGCGGTGAGGACGAAGGCTCTACCGAGGGATGACGGCAGTTACGCGATCAGTGGCACGAAGATCTTCATCACATGGGGTGATCACGACCTCACCGACAACATCATCCATCTCGTGCTCGCACGCACCCCTGATGCGCCGCCCGGCACAAAGGGAATCTCGCTGTTCGCCGTGCCGAAATTCGTCCTGGACGAGGACGGCGCGCCGGGCGACCGTAACGACGTTGAGATCGTATCGATCGAGCACAAACTCGGGATACACGCAAGCCCCACCTGTGTGATGTCGTTCGACAACGCAACGGGTCATCTCGTTGGCGAAGAAAACCAAGGCATGCGTTACATGTTCACGATGATGAACAAAGCGCGTCTCGAGGTCGGGCTCGAGGGTTTGTCCGTTGCTGAGAGGGCGTATCAGCACGCCGCCGAGTACGCAAAGGAGCGAATCCAAGGTCGGGCACTCGGCTCTCAGGAACCGTCACCGATCATCGACCACGCCGATGTCCGACGCATGCTCATGACCATGAAAGCGTACACAGAGGCGATGCGCGGTCTCGTATACGACGCCGTCGCAGCTGAGGACAGACTTCATGCCGCACAGGACGAGACGGTCCGCGTTGAAGGCGGAAACCGTCTGGCGCTGCTCACACCGATCACGAAGTCATGGTGCTCTGACCGCGGGGTCGAAGTCGCCTCTATCGGGGTACAAGTGCTTGGCGGTATGGGTTTCATCGAGGAGTCAGGAGCGGCGCAGTTCTACCGCGACGCACGGATCACTCCGATCTACGAAGGCACAAACGGAATCCAGGCACTTGACCTGGTCATGAGGAAACTCCCCATGGACGACGGGTCGGTCATCGACGGATATCTGGCTGAAATCGAGGCACTCGACGGGCCGCTCGGGGATGCCGGCGATGATCTCGCAGATCTGCGGACCCAGCTTGCTGCGGCAGTCGAAGCTGCGCGCCGGGCAACGGAATGGCTCAACTCGTCCGATGACGTCGGGGCACGGATGGCCGGCGCAACACCGTACCAAGAGTTGCTCGGCACTCTGGCCGGCGGCTATTACCTGGCGAGGCAAGCTATCGCAGCATTACCGGACGTCGACTCGGATCCGTGGATGGCTGCCAAGGTCGCAACCGCACGGTTCTATGCAGTCAACCTCCTCCCCAAGGTGCATGGTCTGCTCGCTGGAGTGACAGACGGGCCCGATCTGCTGTTCGCAGTCGACGACGAATACATTGGTGCGTCTGTGTGAGGGCGAAGGCGGCGGCGTTCTTCGATCTCGACCGAACGATCATCGGCGGTTCCTCCGTGTTCACTTTCGGATGGGTTGCGTACCGAAACGGTATGGTGCCAACCGCCCAGCTGCTCAGGGACGCAGGTTCAGCGGTGAAGTTCAAGATGTCAGGAGCGTCCGATGACAAGACCGAGGCTGTCAAGGCCAGAATCCTCGAAGCCATCAAAGGTGTGCCGGTCGATGCGTTCACAGACCTCGCAGACGACGTCATCCCAAAGCTGCTGGACGACGTCCGCAGAGAAGCGAGAGGTCTCATCGATCTTCACGCCGACGCCGGAAGGGACACGTACATCGTGTCTGCATCGCCTGTTGAGATCGTTGGCAAGTTCGCAGAGGCCATGGAGATGACGGGCGGCATCGGCACAGTGTCCGAGATCGTAGACGGCGTCTACACGGGGGAGCTCGCTGCCCCATTTTGTTACGGCGAGGGTAAGGCCGAGGCGATCGTCGCCGTCGCCGACACCGAGGGCTACGACCTCTCCCGTTCCTATGCCTACACCGACTCAGCCGGCGACATGCCGATGCTCGAAGTGGTGGGTCATCCGGTTGCCGTCAATCCGGACCGCGCCCTCGAAGCAATCGCTTACCACAGAGGGTGGCCGATCGTTGAGTTTTCCAGAACACGCAAGAAAGTGATCAAGAGAACGACCGCAGCTTCCGGAGCCCTCGTCCTCGCCACCGCCGCCTATGCCATGGGACGGAGACAAGGCAGAAACCGATAGGCGACGGACGACAACCGTAAACGGCAAACCCTCGGACTACTCCCTCCGTCCAGCTACCTTCCCTGTCAGGGCCCCACCTCGTCTACCTCGCCCCAGGGAATGACTACAGACCAAACCACTGAAATCGCGGCTACGTTCGCAGGACTCGGCGTCGACGCAGACCTCGTCGAGGAGCTCGACAGCCAGGGCATCACGTCGCCGTTTCCGATCCAGGTGATGACGATGTCGGACGCGATCGCGGGCAAAGACATCACCGGCAAGGCAGAGACCGGTTCGGGAAAGACGCTCGCCTTCGGCCTTCCGATGATCATGCAGGTCACCAAGGGAAAGCCGAAACGACCCCAGGGACTCGTCCTCGTACCGACGCGTGAACTCGCTGTCCAGGTGACCCGAGCCCTCACACCACTCCTGAGACTTCGGGGGCTCGCCGCGGTATCGGTGTACGGCGGTGCACCAATGGGCCCACAGACAGAAGCACTGAACAAGGGTGCCTCCATCGTCATCGCAACTCCGGGGCGACTCATCGACCTGCTGGAGCGAAGGGCCGTCGATCCCCAGGACATCGAGATCGTTACGATCGACGAGGCCGACCAGATGGCCGATATGGGATTCATGCCCCAGGTCCGGGCGATCATGTCCCAGCTACCGGAACAACGCCAGACGTTCCTCTTCTCGGCGACCCTCGACCATCAAGTCCGTGAGTTGATCGACCGCTACATGACCGATCCGGTGAACCACGAGGTTGACTCGCCATCCGAAACGGTGGAGAGCATGGAGCACCGTTTCTTGAAGGTCCACTACATGGACAAGGCCAAGGTCGTGAGGGAGATCTCCAGACACAACGACCGCGTGCTCGCATTCACTCGTACGAAGGCCGGCGCTGATCGTCTCTCACGCGATCTCCATGAACTCGACGTCGCCGCGGCGCCGATCCACGGTGATCTTCCACAGAAGAAGCGGGAACAGTCCTTGAGCCGGTTCTCAGACGGAGATGTCAGGGTTCTCGTGGCAACGAACGTTGCTGCGCGTGGTCTCCACATCGACGGTATCGACGTCGTTGTCCACTTCGACCCACCCGACGACCCGAAGACCTACCTCCATCGCAGCGGGCGAACCGCTCGGGCCGGCGAGGATGGCCTCGTCGTGACATTGGTCGAATGGGATCAGGTGAACGAAGTTCTCGGCATTCAGCGGAGGGCCGACCTCAACGTACCGATCGTGAAGATGTTCTCCAACGATGAACGTCTCAGCGATCTGGCCTCTTGGGAGCCACCGCCTGAGGAAGCGCCATTCAAAGCGAAGTCGATCAAGAGGCGCAAACGCCGCGGGTTCTGATGACCCACATCAAACAGGAGAAACCATGGCTCAGCAGTACGACACCGCACCGGACCTCACGATCGATCTGTCCAAGACGTACAAGGCGGTCCTGCACACGAGCGCCGGCGACATCGCCATCGATCTGTATGCATCCGACGCACCGCAGACGGTCAACAACTTCCTGTTCCTCGGGAACGACGGCTTCTACGACGATGTGATCTTCCACCGGGTGATCCCCGGCTTCATGGTCCAGGGAGGCGACCCGACGGGCACGGGTCGTGGCGGTCCCGGATACAAGTTCCGCGACGAAACCCACACAAGGACGAGCTACAGCCGCGGAACGCTCGCAATGGCGAACTCCGGCCCGAACACGAACGGCTCACAGTTCTTCATCATGCACGCCGACTACGGATTGCCGAACCAGTACACAATCTTCGGTGAGGTCGCCGAAGGTCTCGACGTCGTCGATGCGATCGCAGGCGCTCCGACCGGAGCGCAGGACCGTCCACACGATCCTGTCGCGATCAACTCAGTCACAATCACCGAGGCCTGAAAGAGTACTTCCTCTGCAGGGGTTCCTAATCCGAGATCTGGTGTCTGGTATCTGGTGTCTGGCATCTGGTGATTCGCTACCGTGGGTTCTCAATGGACTGGTTGCTCGACCCCTTCTCGCTCGCGATTCAACAGCGGGCACTCATCGCAGGTTCGCTTGCGGCGATCATCTTTGCCGTCGTTGGCACGTGGGTTGTGATCCGCGGGATGACCTTCCTTGGTGACGCTCTCGTACATGGTGTGATACCCGGAATCGCTCTCGCTGTGCTGTTCGATTTCAACGTGCTCATCGGTGCCGTTGTCGCAGCGCTTGTGATGGTCGCGGGCATCAACTTCGTGCATCGCCAGACGGAGTTCTCGGAGGACACGGGTATCGGTCTGCTCTTTGCCGGAATGCTGGCACTCGGTGTCATCTTGATCTCGACGACAGACGGCGCAAGTGGAACTCTCACAGCGATCTTGTTCGGCAACACATTGGGAGTGTCAACATCCGACATCGCGGTACTCGGTGGTGTCGCGGTCGTCGCCGTAGGTGGAGCGATGCTTCTTCACCGACGGTTGTTGGTACTGGCATTCAACGAACAGAAGGCTGCGCTGTTCGGCCTGCGGCCCCGGGCAACCCACGCGATCCTGCTTGTTCTGATCACGCTGGCGATCGTCGGGTCATTTCAGACAGTAGGGACACTGCTCGTGTTCGGGCTAATGGTCGGTCCGCCGGCGACAGCGGCCCTTCTCGTGCGTCGGGTGCCAACGATGATGGTCGTGGCAGGGGTAATCGGCATCTTCTCCGTTGTGAGCGGACTCATCATCAGCTACCACGCCGGAACGTCGGGCTCAGCCACGATGGCCCTCATCCCGATTGTCCTGTTCTTCCTCGTGTTGGCGACAAAGTCGCTGAGGCACGAAGTCAAACCTCGGAATCAAGAACACAGACCTGCGAGCGACCACGCTTCTTCCTGAAACCTGATACCTGTCACCTGAAGCCTGACTACGACGCCTTCCGGCGCTCGCGGTCACGCAGCCTGCGGCGCATGCGCCTGCGCTCTCCTGAATCGAGGCCGCCCCAAACACCAGCCGCCTGGTTGGTCACGAGCGCATACTGCAGGCAGGCCTCACTCACCGGACACTCAGCGCAGATTCTCTTTGCAGCCGCGGCCGCGGATTCCTCTTCGGACGCTGGAAAGAACGTGTCGCTCTCGACACCGCTGCATGCGGCAGCTTCCCTCCAGCCGACGTCTGGTTCCCACATCAGATCGCTCAACGTAAGCACAGTGCCATCCCTCTTCTCTCCGAGAACTTTATAACAACTACGGCCGTGTGTGTATTCCATATTCTTGCATGATGGCAAACGGGTACGACAAGAACAGGTTTCAGGTATCAGGTTTCAGAAGCGGACGATGTCAATAGCCTCGGTCCTGAGTCCTGTACTCAGATTCCCGTGGGTGTTCCAGGCTTGCTGTCGTCGTGGGTCCAACTGAGCGTTGACTCCACTGCAACGACGCCTTCAACTCGGGTCGCAAGCTCAACGAGGATCCTGCCTCTGGACCGAGAGGGCACATGTCCCGAGATCTCGGCAACGCCATCAGAAACAGCGACAGCAACGTCGCCGGGCGAGAGCTGCAAGATGCCTATCGCCACAGCGTTGATGATCTCGTCTGCGAGGTCCTCGTCCGGCCTCGCAAAAACAGCCATCACATCGGCTCGAGAGATGATTCCGCACAGCGTCCCGTCTGGAAACACAACCGGCAGTCGCTTCACGCGTAGGTCGGTCATGATCCGGGCGGCCTCGGTGACCGACGAACCACTATCGATCGTGTGCGGATCGACGCTCATCACATCAGAAACCGTCTTTGCGTTCGGTGGTGGTGCGTCACCAAGAAAGTTGGCGAGCAGGCGGCGTCGCTGACGCCCCCACGAACGATTGGCCTCCGCCGTTACGAAGTCTGCCTCGGTGATGATTCCGATGACCTTGCGATCATCGTCGACAACGGGTAGCCCGCTCACTCCCGATCTCACCATCATGGTTGCGGCCTCCTTCAGCGGCGCGTCCGCTCCGATGGTCATGACCTCTGTGCTCATTACATCCCCGACGATCACCGACGAACCTCCTCGTAGAATTCTGTGCTCAGCAGGCTACCAAGTCGACAGAAGTTCGTACCAGAAACAAAGGTGCACTACGCTCATATGACCTACAGCGAAGTGACCCCGGGGGACCGATTTGCCACTGAACATCATCTATCAAGGAAAAGAGACAGCCGTCGACGATGAAGCCACTGCGCTCATCGGTTCGGACGCGGCTTCAACCATCCGAATCGTACGACCAGGCATCTCCCGCAAGCATGCCGTTGCCTCGTTCGATGGAAACGCCTGGAAAGTGGAGGACGCGGGGAGCCGCAACGGAATCTTCGCAGACGGACAGCGGATCCAGACGACGGTTATCAGTGGCCCAACCACACTCTATCTCGGCCATCCGACCGACGGGGAGGCAATCTCATTCGTTCCCCTGACAGGTGCCAACGGATCATCGAGCGACTCCATCCAGGAGGAGATCGACGCCTTCGTCATCACAGAGGAGCCGAGGACTGTCAAGGCAAAGTCCGAGAAAACCGCCGTTCCGACCGCTGCTGTCATCGAACGTACCCAGGTGCAACCTGTATCTGTCGCGAGCGCATCGGATGCGGAACTTGCTGCCCTCACCGCAGCTCTGCGCGATCAGATCAGCTCGGTCAAAGGCTTGACATGGTCCATCTGGGCGATGATCGCAGTCACCGCCGTCCTCGCCGTCATGACCCTTTTCGTGGGAATCCTGGGCTCCTGACACGAATCAGGGCCTGATGGCTGATAACCGAAGAGTCAGTTCTCCTCGGAGTCCGGACTCTCGAGGAACTTGAGTACCTCTTCGGCGATCTCATCGGCAGTCGGCAGGTCATCTGGGATCTTCGACGTCGTACCGACGCTTCCTTCGAGTCCTTCGATGAATTGGGCAGCTTCCGAGCGCTGCGAGATGATCTCGTCGAGACGATCGATCTGTACTCGCGATTCCTCCTCCAACTCCTCGACGTCGAACTCCACCTCGAGTTGGCCGGAGACCCTCCCCAACAGACCCAGGACCGCAGGGTGATACGGTCGACCGACATACTGAGGCACCTGCGCCCAGTACCCGACGGCAGGAACACCAACGTCTTCGACTGCAGATCTGAACACCGTTCCCGCAGATGCAGGGACAACGATCTCGTCCATGAGCAGCTCATCTCCCGGTAGCAGCAACCGCGGATCTGACACTGTGCAGAAAACTGCGGTTTCTGGCCCGTGCCGTACCGGGGTGGGGACCGCTCCCAGTGTCACGAGATGAGCGACATCGAGATGTTGCACGAGATCTCCGAGCGCATCACAGATGCGCGACCACGCATAGTCCGGCTCGTTCCCCACCAGAACCAGAACATCGCGACCCGACGGGCGCACATGCACGATCTCCATGCGTGGCCATGTGAGCGATTGATCATCTCGTGAGTTGAATCTGAGAATCGGGCGGTTGGACCGGTAGTCAAAGATCGAGTCGGGGTCGAACGTCACGATCGGTTGGCCGTCCTCTGCGAGCCAGTCGGCAGCATCACTCGCGGCCGAAGCAGCGTCTCCCCATCCCGCAAGTCCGAACAACAGCACGGGGCTCTTCATCGGCGGGGGAGTGTGCAGCGTGTAAAGCGTCATGTTCTAACAGTAGACGGTCGACGGTCGACGGTAGCCCGTAGACGGCAGGCAGAGCACTGAGAACCGTGAACCGTGAACCGTGAACCGTGAACCGTGAACCGTGAACCGTGAACCG
>CAZWMX010000062.1:0-3616 GCA_964635205.1 uncultured Acidimicrobiaceae bacterium
TTCGAGATGCCCTCGTGGGTCTCGAATACGGGGACGAGCTGGTTGAGTTCCTCGTCGTTGAGGATCAGTGTGATCGTGGGCAGGCCCTTCCTCTGCCCAACAGCCCAGTGCCCGATGTCCGGGAGCACCCTCGCTGCCGTGGGTGCGAGAGTCGTCACGAGTTCTCTGAGCTCCTCGATCGTCGCCGGGTCGTCGACAGTGAGCCGGACCGACCACTGTGAATGCCTGAGTGCCTGGGATCGCAACTGCGTCGAGAACCTGTCTGAGACCACCAGAACGAGAAGCACGATCACGGTGACCACGATCGCAAGGCCCCATAGACCCGTGCCTGCGGCCATGCCGATCGCGGCAACGGACCATAGGCCTGCAGCGGTGGTGAGACCCTGGACGTTCGCGCCCTGACGAAAGATGAGCCCGGCACCGAGGAAGCCGATGCCGGTGACGATCTGTGCCGCGACTCTGGATGTGTCGGCTGCTTCGAAGCCCTCGATGGACAGCACGGTGAACAGGGCTGAACCGGCCGCAACGAGAGCGTACGTTCTCAGCCCCGCATCCTTGTTGGACCGCTGACGCTCGAGTCCGAGAATGATACCGAGGACAGCAGCGATGAGGACGCGGACTCCTCCGACGGCTGCAATCGATCCGGCGAGCTCCTGAATCCATTCGGTCATACCCCAACGGTAGCGCTCTACGAGCCTCCGACGACGGACGACGGTTTGCCCGCCACGATGCCGTCGCGTCTGCTGTTGCCGAAGCGAAGAACGAACTTGAAGGACATGGCTGAGGTGCTCATTGTCGACGCGTCGGCAATGGTGGACCTGCTCGTGGGCTCACCTCTGGCAGATTCGATACAGGCCCGGCTCCGCGGCCATGAACTTCACGTTCGGGCTCATTTCGATGCCGAAGTACTGTCGGTGTTGGGTCGACTGCACGGCGGAGGACATCTCACGGTCCGTCAAGTCAATGCGAGGCTTCAGCGTATTGCTGCTGCCCCGATCCAGTGGCATGCTCTCCCTCCGCTGCTTGCCGGCGCCTGGAGGCGTCGCCACAACCTGCGGTTGGTCGATGGGCTCTACGTCGAGCTTGGCAACGAACTCGACGCCCCGATCGTAGCCACGGATGCGGTGTTGGCATCAGCGTCACCCGTAGCCGAACAGATCACCGATGTTGTGCCCTCCTCTTCCTGACACCTGAATCCTGAAGCCTGAATCCTGATACCTGATTCAATACAGAAACATCGGCTTGCCCATGACGTGACGGATCTTGGGTCGATAGGACTCAGAGTCGTAGAGCTCATCGATGTCGACACGTTTCACGCCTTCGCTCGTCACGGTGATTGGCACATTCGTGTAGGTGCCACCGCGTAGCGCAACCATGCGGCCAGAGGAACCATCGAGGGCAAGATCTGCGGCCATGTTGGCGTAGTTCGTCGCGACCATGAGGTCGAGGGAGTCGGGGCGACCCGAACGCATGAGGTAGGCCACCTGCTGATAGATGATGTCCTCACCCGTCAACTCTGTGAGGAGCGAGCCTGTCACGGCACCGATTCCACCGAGTTTGCGGTGGCCGTACGCATCTGCGTCGCCGCTGAGCACCATCTCACCCTCTGCAAGGGTTGCGCCCTCTGAGATCGTCATCATCGCGTAGTGTGATGAATTGTTTGCCTTGTCCTCCACCAACATCGCGGCGAGCCGCTCGGGATCAAACGGAACCTCCGAGATCACCGCCCGGTCGACGCCGGCAAGGTACGCGGTTATCAGGCTCGTCTCTCCCGAGTAGCGGCCGAAGAGCTCGACCACAGCGATGCGTTCGTGGCTGCCGGTGCTCGTTCGGAGATCATGGATGAAGTCGACACCTCGTGTCACGGCGGTGGAGAAGCCGATGCAGTAGTCCGTTCCGTGGACATCGTTGTCCATTGTCTTGGGAATCGCGATGACCGGCACACCTTCCTGGTGCATGCGCAATCCGTATGAAAGAGTGTCATCTCCACCGATGGGGATGAGTACGTCGACATCGAGCGCATCGAGCACACGAAGCGCGTGCCCGGTGAGATCGTGCGGGCCTTCGCCCTCGACGGTGTCGAGGAGGAATCCCGGGACCTCGCTGTCGCGAACCCTGCCTGGGTGGGTCCGGCTTGTGTGAAGGAATGTCCCTCCGGTGCGGTCGATGGTGCGGACAACCTGTGGGTCGAGTTCGATGGTGTTGTCGCCAATCGACGTAGGATCGTCGGGATTCGAGTTGAGCAGCCCGCCCCAGCCCCGCTTGAATCCGACAACTTCGTGGTCCTGCTCCGCAACCCGATTGACCACGGCCTTGATGCAAGGATTCAGCCCGGGAACATCCCCCCCGCCAGTGAGAATTCCAATGCGCACAAGAGGCTCCTACCCATCTGCGATTCCGTCTTCACACTACATGGCTGCAGTGAGTTCGTAGTCGCCTCGTATTACGTATTACGTAGTACGTACTACGACCATCATGAAATCGTTCCCTCGGCACGGTGGTGGTCCCGGTGGCTCCACCACTCCTGCTCGAGCATTGACCAGATCGAGTGGTCGAGCCATCTTGCTCCCACCTTCACCTCGTCTCGCAGAATGCCCTCCTGAACAAACCCGAGTTTCTCCGCGATTCGGTCCGACGCCACGTTCCCCACCGCGATGCGGAGCTGCACCTTGTGGAGATCCATTTCCTCGAATCCGATCTGCATGGCTCGCATTGTGGCTTCGGCGCCAAAACCGCGCCCCGTGTCGTCTGATCTGATCCAGTACCCGACCTCTCCGATGTGGTTCTGTTGAGAGGTCGGCCACACCGAGACATTGCCGATATGCCTGTTCGGATCGTCGATGGCTCGGATCGTGAAATCGAATGCGCGTCCCTCGGCCCAAGCACCGACGGATTCGCGGACGAATCTCTGTGCAGAGCCCCGGTCGTAGCCCTCTACCCAGGGCAGCCAGGGTTGGAGATCCTCGAGTGATGCAGATACTGCTTCGTGCATCGCGGCA
Organism: uncultured Acidimicrobiaceae bacterium; assembly: GCA_964635205.1. Classification (GTDB taxonomy): domain Bacteria; phylum Actinomycetota; class Acidimicrobiia; order Spongiisociales; family UBA5794; genus B3-G11. The sequence continues at coordinate 3,000 of CAZWMX010000062.1, forward strand.
ACATCTCTGCGTCTGAACGGTCGAAGTATCAAACGCTTCGTGTACCTTGGTTCGCTGTGCACAGGTGTCGCCATCGGACCCAGCCTATCCAGATAAGCTCGCCCAATGGAAACATGGTCTCTATTGCGGGCTCTTCCGGCGGTCATCGACCCGCCCGGGGCCGAGTATGCGGTGCTCGTCCCTTTGTACGAAGACGACGCGGGGGACATCCGTGTCGTCCTCACCAGACGCCCGGACCACATGCCGACCCATCCGGGTGATGTTGTGTTCCCCGGCGGTCACAGAGAGGACGGGGAGGAACCGATCAGCACCGCAAAGCGTGAGGCCTGGGAGGAGATCGGCCTCCCCCTCGAGAATGTCCTCGAGATACTCGGCGGCCTGGAACCGGTTACGACCCGAAACAGGAACAAGCCGATCGTGCCGGTGGTGGCTCGCATCGCTCGTCCGGCAGAGTTCGTTGCCGATCCCAGAGAGGTTGACGTGATCCTCGAACCGAGGATCACGGAGTTGTTGGACGAGTCACGCTGGGTCACCCGCGATTGGTTCGGTCATGATCTGTGGTTCTTCGAGTTCCCCGAGGGAATCCTGTGGGGTGCGACTGCCTTCATGATGCGGGA
>CAZWMX010000062.1:3716-6196 GCA_964635205.1 uncultured Acidimicrobiaceae bacterium
GTGAACCGTGAACCGTGAACCGTCTACGGTTCACCCATGCGCATGCACATGACCCCTGAGGAGTTCCGCGAGAACGGCTACGCCGTCATCGACTGGATCGCCGAGTACATGGAACAGGTTGATGGCCTACCCGTGATGTCTGATGTCTCCCCCGGTGACATCGCAGCGAAACTCCCGGATCACGCACCAGAGACCAGTGACGGGTTCGCCGCGATGCTCGCTGATCTCGACTCGATCGTGATGCCGGGGATCACCCACTGGCAATCACCGAACTGGTTCGCGTACTTCCCTGCGAATGTCTCTGGGCCTTCGATACTCGCCGAGCTCGCCGCTTCGGGACTCGGACAACAGGGCATGTTGTGGTCGACATCGCCTGCGACGACCGAGATCGAGGCCAGGGTGTTGGATTGGCTTGTCGACTTGATGGGTGTTCCGCAAGGGTGGAAGTCCGACGGACCGGGCGGCGGTGTGATCCAGATGAGCGCATCGGATGCCACCCATGCCGTACTCGTCGTGGCGAGACACCGGCGTCGCGAGGAGGCTCCCGCCGAGCAGATGGTCGTGTACGCCTCGAACCAGGCTCACTCGTCGATAGAGAAGGGATGCACGGTCGCTGGAATCGGTCACTGTCGCAAGATCGACGTCGATGAGGCTTTTTCGCTTGATCCGGTGGCCCTCCAAGCAGCGATATCGAGGGACCGAGCCGATGGTTTGTTGCCCATAGCGGTCGTGTCCGCAGTGGGCACAACCGCCACAACTGCCGTCGACCCGATCGAGGCGATCGCCGACATCGCGCAGGTGAACCGTATGTGGCATCACGTCGACGCCGCCTATGCAGGCACCGCAATGATCTGTGACGAATTCCGTGAGCACCAGCCAGGCCTTGAGCGAGTCGACAGCTACACGTTCAATCCGCACAAGTGGATGATGGTCAATTTCGACTGCAACATTCTGTGGGTTGCTGATCGCGAGCCGCTGATCGACACGATGAGCATCTCACCGCCGTACCTGCGGACCGCGGCCTCCGAGGGGGGTGAGGTGATTGACTACCGCGACTGGCATGTGCCGCTCGGTCGTCGCTTCCGTGCGCTCAAACTGTGGTGGGTATTGCGCTATTTTGGGGCTGCGGGTATCCGCTCGATGGTGCGAGATCACGTCAACCTTGCCAATGGTCTGGCCGAGTGGGTCGAGATGGATGACCGGTTCGAGCTGTTCGCTCCCCACCCGTTCGGCCTTGTGTGTTTCACTCATGTGGACGGCAACGAGGCAACAAGGAGACTGACCGACGATCTCAATGCCACGGGGAAGGTTGCTGTCACACCATCACGTATCGGCGATACCTGGTTCGTGAGGGTTGCGATCGGTCAGACGCACACGGCTGAACGCCACGTCGAGGCACTGTGGCAGTTGATCGATCAGTTGGCGTAGCGCCGGTTCTCCAGGACTTCCCCTCGGTCCTCCGAGACCGTCATACGCAGAAGGGGCCTTGTGGGTATTCGGCGGTATACGCCTTGGACCGCGCGGTCTGCACGATCGTGCCCGTGTCGATGATGAATTCACCCGCGTTGTTGGTCGATACAGCGAACCTGTCCATGTTGCGGGGTGAAGGACCTGCGGCGTATTCGCCGTGAATGTTGAACTTGGAACCGTGGCAGGGGCACTCGAAGCCTTGAGAGGGGATACATTCGGGAACGCGACATCCCAGATGGGGACACCGCATCCACAGCGCCATCAGGCCGATGCCGTCGTCTTGTCCACCGGTAACGATGTAGGGGAGTTCCTCGTATGATGATCCGGGAAGGAGGCTGAGCTCCATCGGCACCACCCAGGCCTGAGCCTCAGCGAAGAACTTGGGTATGACGGTCGAGCCCTGGATGACGTCCGATCGGAGACTGTCGAAGTTTCCGGCGTTGAAGACGATCCCGAAACCGCCCTTCAATCTTGGCCACATGAACGCGAGCGACGCCAAGGCGAACTGCGCAAGGAACAATCCGAATACGGCGTAGGTTGCTCGGTTGAAGAATCGCCGACGCGTGACATCGTATTGAGCCTCCGTGATCGGCTCACGCTCGAGTTCCGGGTCGGTTGGAGGTTCCGCCAGCGTTGTTCCGGCGCCCTCACGTTGTGAACGAGGTTGCTGCACGGCGGATTGTTGCATGAGCTCGGACAGGGTGAGGCGTCCCATTGCAGGCCCACGCTCGGCGGCAACGGCGGCGATACCGAACATGAGGGCGAACGCTGTAGCGATGACAACGGTAATGAGGATGGCCAGCGGGCTCACGACACCCACCAGGCGTGTGTGAGTGGGGCCTCGGTGGTTTGCGAGGCATGCCGGGCCGCGGGATGTGGGGCACTATCGCGCATGACGTTGGTCCGTTCGCAGCCCAACCGGGACTTTTTCGCCCCTATGTCGATGTCGGGCAGTGCCCACACCGTATACCTTCCACTAGAGGGGAAGGTCAAGGCCTGAGGACAGGTTC
>CAZWMX010000062.1:6296-13609 GCA_964635205.1 uncultured Acidimicrobiaceae bacterium
GCTCTGCGTCTGGCTTCGATGTTTGCCGCGTAGGTGGCCGCTTCAGTGCGCGAAGCCATCTCGAGCTTCGAGAGGATGTGCGAGACGTAGTTCTTGACCGTCTTGTCCGAGAGGAACATCTCCTCAGCGATCCGCTTGTTCGACTTTCCTTCGGCGAGGAGATCGAGCACCTTTTTCTCCTGGAGGCTCAATCGATCGAGCTTTTCGCCGTTGTTTCCTTTCGACCGGATCTTCCTCGCAAGGGCTGTATCGAGAGCCTCACCGAAGACCTGCTCGCCTCGTCCGACCTTTCGCACAGCCTCGACGAGTCCGACCGAATCCACGCGTTTGAGTATGTAACCGGACGCGCCGGCGTCGTACGCTTCTATCAACGCATCCTGATCGGCGTACGACGTCAAGATGAGCACGTGCACATCGGGCCAGCGTTTCTTGATATCGCGGCAAGCGTCGATCCCTGAGGCATCCGGAAGGCGTACGTCCAGAACAACGATATCGGGTGCGTCGAGTCCTGCTCGGCGTATCGCATCCGCCGCTGTGTCGGCCTCACCGACGACCTCGAGGTTGTCGGCATTGTCGAAGACTGATCTCAATCCAGCGCGGACAACATCATGGTCGTCCACGAGCAGGATGCGAAACGGGCTGCTGTCCATGGTCCCAGCTTATCGACAAGCCGGCGGGGCCTCTGTTTTCACAGGTGCCCTATCGTGAGAAGGATGAAGAATCCACCAGATCGGCGTGATGAACTCTTGCTCCTGATCGAGCGTGCGACATCCATCGTCGAGCAAGTGAACCTCCAGTCCCTCCTCGTCACAACCATCGATACTGCAATGGAGCTCACGGGTGCGCAGTACGGCGCCCTTGGAGTGGTCGACCGACTCGGTCGAATCGTCGAGTTCCACCACAGGGGCGTGTCATCGCTCGACGCCGATCATATCGGGGATCCACCTATCGGACGTGGGATCCTCGGTGACATCACGCGGCACGGGACCGTCGTACGCGTGGATGACATATCCGAGCATCCCGGCTACTCCGGTTTGCCGACCGGCCACCCATCGATGTCCTCGTTCCTTGGCGTGCCCGTCAGAGTCAGGGACGTGGCCTATGGCAACCTGTACGTCACCGAGAAGCCCGGCGGATTTACTGAGCAGGACGAAGTCGTCATGAAGGCCCTCGCCGTTGTCGCAGGTGCCGGCATCAATTCGATTCGGATGGCCCAAGAGTTGCAATTCAAGGCTGTGAGTGATGATCGCGACAGGATTGCCCGCGATGTTCACGATTCGATCATCCAGAACCTCTTCGCGGTTGGTCTCGGCCTTCAGGCTCGGTCAATGGCTGCCACCGACGACCCGGAACTCAGCGCTTCGTTGGACAACGCATCGATCGCCATCGACGCATCGATCGCGGAACTCCGCAGACTGATCTACGACCTCCACGGCGACCTGCCGAAGAGAGGTTCACTCGCGACGGAGATAAAGGAATTGGTCGCCCGGCTCGGAGGGCCCTACGACGTCCCCGCTGTCGTCTCCGTGACTGGGAACATCCCCGAGCTGGACGCCTCCCTGATCGACGATGTGCTCCAGATCGTCAGAGAGGCCCTGTCGAACGCGTTTCGGCACTCGGGCGCGACCTCGATCTCGGTACTGCTCGCAGCGGACGATCGGTCGCTGTTTCTTGCGATCACAGACAACGGCCACGGCTTCGACGTTGCCGGTGCACCGTGGGGTCTCGGCCTCACCAACATGCGTACGAGGATCAAGCGTGCCGGCGGTGATCTCGACATCGACTCCGATCACGGGAGGGGAACATCGGTCGAGGCTCGGATACCCGTTGCTGGGCACTAGCCCTCGCTAGCCCCCCTCCTTGATGTACGAGTAGATCTTCTCGAGGTTCTCCTCGGAGATCGTTACCTCGTCGTATGCCGGCATACCTTTCGGCCCCTCTCGTACGTCCTCGTCGAAACTTCCGAAGGATCCGATCTCGTCAACGAGCGGTGTGCCGATGACAGCCCCTTGGCCGTTGAGCCCGTGGCACGCAGAGCACCCGTACTTGAAGTAGAGCGCGCTGCCGTCGACGACAGGATCCCCTGTCTGGGCACTCGATTCGTCGTTGAGGCCGAACCCGACGTACGAGAAGTCACCACCGACGTAGGCGATCGGTGTACGGTCGTATGAGTGCGGGTCCTTGATGTGCGTGTTCGATACGGGAGCCCTGATGAACACGATCACCATGCCTGTCGCCGTGACCACGGCCGCGATTGCGAGCAACGTGCTTATCCACATCGAGCCACCCTCCGCGGCCGACGCCTCGGACGTGACTCGTCCGGCTCTTCCTACGCGGACGAGGTAGATCGCAGAAAGGGAGATGAAGAACCACACGCTGGAGATCACCAGGATCACCAACGTCCCGTTGATGAACGGGATCGTCACGCCGGATTCGATCTGATACAGCTGTGAACCATAGCTCTCGACGGCGATCGTGAACGAATAGGGCTGCACCGGGTCGGTGCCCGGCCCGACATAGACGATCTGCATCTCCCCGTTGTCGTCTGCCCGCTGTTGATAGACCATCACGGCGGTTCCCGTTTCGTCGGTGGTTCCCGTTGCGATTTCGACTCTCGCCGATTCTCCTGCAAGTGATGCTTGGTACGTCAGCGATACCTCAGCACCCTCCAGGGGCTCTCCGTCCTCAGACAGCACGGCCTTGATTTCGACGTCTTGCCCAACCGAGACCTTGTCTGGAGCCCCGACGGCGATTTCGACACCGGCTGCGAGGGCCGGAGCGGCCACCAGCAGGATCGTCGCCACAGCAAGGAGTGAGATCGCCATGCGCGCGCTGAACAGGATGTGACGGTAGGTCACGATCCACCTTCTTCTGTTGGATGGCCCGGGTCGGGGGAACGCTCCGTCGAAACCGCAGATCCGGCGACTTCTGCTCCAGCCATGAGCACTTCTTCCGCAGGTGGACCGGCGAGTTTGGCCTCGTGTTCTTCTGTCATCTCCCACACCGCGAACATCGGGAGGACCTTGATCGCAATGGTGAGCAGGAGGCCGAAGACCGAGAGGCCCGCCATGAAGACCGACCACTCCACGAACGTGGGGCCGTAGCTGGCGGGCTCATACGGCATCAGGGGTACGCGTAGCCCCGTTACGACGATGAAATACCGTTCGAGGAACATCGCGATGTCCACGAGAATGGCAGCGGTGACCACTCCGGCGATCGTTCGGGTCTTGGGAATCAGCATCAGGAGAACAGGTCCGAGAAGGCCCCCGATGATGTAGAACCAGAACATGACGGCGAAGTCCTCGACGAACAACTGCCGGAAGGAGAACACACCGGCTTCTTCGAGGTTGAATCCCTCTGTCAGATACTCGTTGATGTTCACGTAGACCATGAACGCCCCGAACGCTGCGAGGAGATACCCCAGATAGAGGAAGTGTTTCTCTGTGAGGTACTCCTCCCAGTGGTAGATCCTCCTGAGGATGGCCATGACGAGGATGAGTGTCGCCACGCCGCTGAAGATCGCACCTGCGACGAAAAGCACACCGAAGATGCTGGTGTTCCACCCTGCACGCAGGGTCATCGAGAATATCCACGACACGACCGTGTGCACCGACACCGCGATGGGCATGATGATCAGCATCATGATCGTGATGGCCTTGCCGAGGAGCTTGAGCTGCTTCGGTGAGCCGTACCAATCGATGGCGAGCGTCCGGTAGAGGAAGCTGCGTACGGCTCCGACCTTGCCGGCGAGTCGATCCCTGTACAGCGCGAGATCCGGGATCATCGGAGCGTACAGATAGATGACGCTCGCGGTCAGGTACGTTGTGATCGCCATGACGTCCCACATGATCGGGGATTGCCATCGCCCGTAGAGGAACACGTTGAAGATTCGTTCCGGACGACCCATGTCGATGACCACGAACGAAGCGCCGACAAGCAGGGATACGGCCGTGATGAGCTCAGCCATCCTCGTGATGGGGGCTCGCCAACTGGCCTTCGATGCTCGCAGGATCGCAGAGATCAGCGTGCCGGCGTGGCTGATGCCGATGAAGAAGACGAAGGCAGTTATGTAGAGGCCCCACGAGATGCGGTCCCGCATGTCGGTGACGTACAGGCCGTCCTGCCACTGTCTCCAGTACTGGAATACGCCGTTTCCGGTGACCACGATCAGGAAACCCAGCCATAGCCAGTACTTGTATGTCGTGACGAGTGTTGGTCGTGTCGTCTTGCTGATGAGCCGTTCGCGCCAGTTGCTCATCGTGTCCATGTCACTGCTCCCTCTGCACGTTCGATCCATGGCCACTCCGTAGGCATGCGATCTTCGTCCTCAGGCGAGCGCCCGACGTCTTCTCCGTGACCGGGCAAGTAGTAGACCCTCGGCTTCGTGCCGAGGTGTTCCTTCAGCCGATAGCCGTTGTTGTCAGAAATCAGCCGTGTTGCCTTGACAACCGCTCGGCCGTTGGTGGCGATGTCCTCTTCGAGATCGCCGTACCAGATGGCGTCGTTCGGACACGCCTGGACGCAGTAGGGGAGCGTTCCATCTCTCGCCATTTCCGGGCAGAAGTCACACTTCATGACCGTTCCTCGGGTTGCAGGGACCTGATGGTCCGGGTTGTAGACGGCGAGGGCGGCTTCGGGAGGAATGGGAGGCGTACCCCAGTTGAAGAATCGCCGGTCGTACGGGCATGCCGCCATGCATATGCGGCAGCCGATGCACCGCTCCTGGTCGATGAGGACGGTTCCCTCTGGAGTGGGGAAGGTGGCGCCCACGGGGCACACCTTCACACAAGGCGGATTTTCGCACTGCATGCACGGTGTTGGGATGAACTGGGTGCCACCACCTTGAATCTCTGCTTCGTAGACCTCGATCCATTCCATGGGCTGTGGGGCGAAGTGTCCTTCGATACAGGCCAGCGTGCATTGTGGAGGGGTTCCCTGACTCTGGCAGCCGTCACACTTTGCGAGGTCGATGATCATCGTCCACTGGCGGATTCGACCCATTTCTCTCGAAACATCGGTATCTGCCGCCTGGATCTCGGACACCGATCCTTTGACGATGTCGCGAACGAGCCCATCCATGATCTTGGCCGAAGTCATGAGAGGAACCGCTCCGAGGGCACCGAAGCCGAGGAATCTGAGTGCATCTCTCCTGTCAACGGGACCGATTGAGATCGGCGCCTCACGCTTGGGCGTTGGGGGCTCCTCGGCCGTGTTGGGGTTGTCTGTCATGGGCTGCTCCTGCATGGTGGCGGTAGTTCGTGCATTTGCCCTCTTCGGGTCCGTGGGGATGAACTCTGCATCCCCACGGACTTTCGAGGAGGGTCATGGTGCCTTCGCTAGCCGACGTTGACCACTATCCACTCCTGGTTGGCTGACTGGACGTGGGAGTCGTCATGCCAACCGTCGGGTCCGAGGTCGACGTCCCAGTAGGCGAGGGCGAGCACGGTCGGTTCACCAACGGTGAACTGTGCATCGCCTGCATCTCCGGTCTGGAGTGGACGAGACATCTCGAAGTAATAGACTCCGGGCCCGTCGTCGACCGGGTTCGAGTGTGACCAGACTCCGAAGAGGCTGTTCTCTGCGCCTTCGAGGTTGTCGTCTTCTCGAGTCTCGGCGTCGCTTGCCCACTCGTCGTCGAAGTTGCACACCGAGTCGTTGCCGGGATCCTTCCCATCACCGGGAGGATTCACTGCACCGCCGGACTCAACACCTGCTGCACATTCGGTTTCCCAGTGCCAGATGTCGACCAGACCGGTCGAGGTCTCGCCCAAGTCATCGTCGGTGCCCATGTGTGGGCCACCGGTGTCGACGGGGAACAGCAGCGCAACGGCAGCCGACAGCTTGGCGTCATCCGCATTCCAGTTGTAGTCGTCGTCGATCGTGAACAGCGCATAGATGTTCTCATCGTCGTGCGCCATCCTGATCGTGACGTCCATGTTCTCGAGCCCGTCGCCCATTTCCTCGACGATCGGTTCAAGTGTTGTTGCGAGGCCGGGGATCAAGGCCCAGTCCGATGTGTCGCCATCGACCGTGATCGCTGCTTCCGGTGCATCCAGCGAACGTTCCATCGCTGCCTCTTCAGCGGTTGTCGTGACGAGGTTGACCTCGATCCATTCCTGGTTGGCCGACTGGACGTGGGTCGAGTCGTCCCAACCGTCAGGACCAAAGTCGGCGTCCCAGTAGGCGAGAGCGAGCAGGGTCGATTCGCCCCCGGTGAACTGTGCGTCCTGGGCATCTGCGGTCTGGAGCGGACGAGACATCTCGAAGTACCAGACACCGGGCCCATCAGCAACAGGGTTCGAGTGTGTCCAGACTCCGAGGAGGCTGTTCTCTGCGCCCTCACCGTTGTCGTCTTCACGGGTCTCGGCGTCGGTCGCCCACTCGTCGTCGAAGTTGCATGTCGCGTCGTTGCCAGGGTCCTTGCCGTCACCAGCAGGGTTGACTGCACCACCGGACTCGACGCCGGCCGCGCACTCTGTCTCCCAGTGCCAGATGTCGACCAGGCCGGTCGAGACTTCGCCTTCCTCATCGTCGGCGCCCATGTGTGGGCCACCCGTGTCGACGGGGAACAGCAGCGCAATTGCTCCGGACAGTTTCGCGTCGTCGGCGTTCCAGTTGTAGTCGTCGTCGACGGTGAAGAGTGCATAGATGTTCTCATCGTCGTACGCCATCTGGATCGTGACGTCCTTGTCCTCGATGTTCTTGCCTGCGTCGGCTTCGATCGGCTCGAGTGTTGTTGCGAGACCGGGGACCAACGCCCAGTCCGATGTGTCACCATCAACCGTGATGGCTGCTATTGGAGCATCCAATGAGCGGCCCAGATCCTCATCCTCGGCGGGTGCCTCGGTTGTCGTCGTCGCTGGTGCTTCGGTAGTCGGTGGCGCCTCGGTCGTTGTTGTTCCAAGGGTCGTTGTTGTTGTCGCTGGCGCCTCGGTCGTTGTGGTGTCCTCGGTTTCGGAACCGGTACACGCAGCAGCGACGAGGGCGAACACGAACACGACCACGAGCCATCTGCTCTTGGTCCGCATGTGAGTGACCTCCTCGGTCTGTTCGCCACCTTCTTCGTGGCGTTGATTAGTCATGCGGCCAACGTATGTCAGAGCGACTTCCCCACATAGTGGCGAAAGGACCATTGGTAGTGTCTTTTGGGCCGTCCTGGGCGATCCTTTCGATAGCGCCGATAGGGCCTTTCGGCCCTATCGAAGACGTAGTACGTAGTACGTAATACGTAATACGTAATACGTACTACGTGATGAGTCCCAGCCGCATGGCGACTGCGACGGCTTCGGAGCGACGCTGCACGCCCAGTGACC
>CAZWMX010000063.1:0-1662 GCA_964635205.1 uncultured Acidimicrobiaceae bacterium
GGCCCCTGTGCGTATGGCCACGCAACCGCGACGAGGACCTTCTTTGGCTGTGTGTCAGTCATGGCAACGATGCTACCGCTCATCTGTCACGGTCCTCCACTAGAACTCGTTCCAGTCCGGCAGCGGTAGCATTGCGGGGTCGGTGCCGGGCCGACACAGTGAAACAAACGGAGGTTCAGTCTTGGACACACTCATGGTCAGGAAGATCGACGACCTTGGAAGGATCGTCGTGCCGGCGGAGACCCGCCGACTGTTCAACATCCATGAGGGGGACGAACTCGCGATAAGCGTGGAGAACGGTGGGATCGTTCTCCGAAAGCTCGATGCGATATGCGTCTTTTGCGAAAGCGACGAAGACGTAGCGAAGTTCGAGGGTCGGGGCGTGTGCGAGTCCTGCCGCGACAAGATTTCGGCGATCTAGCCGCGATCGTCTATGACAACGCTGTAGAGCTCGCGCCGGCTGACGCCGGTGCTCTTGGCTATCTGACGCACCGCGTCTGACGCGGTGGAACCCCGATCGATCAGCTGTTTCGCCGCGTCGGCTGCGGCATTGATATCGGGCTCAGATCGGTGGGCGCCTTCGATCACCATGGTGAACTCGCCGCGGACGTTCTCCCGGTCACCCCAATACGAGATCGCTTCCCCAAGAGTGCCACGCCACACCTCCTCATGGAGTTTGGTGAGCTCCCTTGCCAACACGATCATTCTGTCCGGTGCCACGTGATCCGAGAGATCCTCGAGGTCCTTTGCAACCCTTGCCGGCGCTGCGAACAACACAACCGTGCGCATCTCGGTACCGATCGCCTCGACGACCGTAGAGCGCGCCACACCCTTTCGCGGTAGGAATCCTTCGAACACAAAACGATCACCGTCGAATCCTGAGACAGCCAGCGCGGTGACGACCGCGGACGGCCCTGGCAGGGCCGTGACGGTTGCCCCCACACCGATGGCAGCATCCACCGCCGACATGCCCGGGTCAGAGACGACCGGCATGCCTGCATCGGAAACAAGCACGACCGTATGGCCCTGCTCGAGGTGCTCTGTCAGCTCCTCGAGCCGCGACTTCTCGTTGTGTGCGAAAAAACTTCTCATCGGCACGGATGCACCAATGTGCTTCAGAAGTTTGCCAGTACGACGTGTGTCCTCGGCGAATATCACATCTGCATTCGATAGGGCGTCAGCGGCGCGCTCCGAAAGATCTCCGAGGTTCCCGATGGGTGTCGCACAAAGGATGAGTGTTCCGGCCATTCCCAGGCATGGTAGATGCGACGACCCGCGTGCCCGGCCCGGGGAGTCCCGCGTCCGGTGTTCCTTCGAGAATCCAATGTCGGCTTGCGAGATGCAACACGCGTCCCGGCTCCATGACCGCACTCGAGACGACAACGCCTGCGAGGTCGAGGACAACCACCGATATCGGGTATCTCAGCGTGAACGTGTGGATAGATCGAGCCAGAAGCAGCACCGGGGAACCGTTGGCTCCGTGGACACCACGGAGTCTCTCGAGGGGAGTCACGAGCACCCGTACGCCGCCCACGGACCACCACCCACCAGACAGATGAACTCTGCGGTACATCAGGGTGCCTGGTACCCTTGTTGCACTATGGCAAAGGCAAAACGACGCAAACTCCGCGCCCGCCGCTCCAAGGCGAACCACGGCCGCAA
>CAZWMX010000063.1:1762-5660 GCA_964635205.1 uncultured Acidimicrobiaceae bacterium
CTCAAACGCCCAGTTGCTCCCGCAGGGATGCACCGGCTGCTGCATCCGTCGACGCCACGAAGAAGATCTTCTCATCGACGCGGTCGATGAACACGTAGGTGGAGCCACCTTCGAACAGCAGTCCTCCGCCGGATTCCTGGGGTGAACCTGCGTTCATCGTGTTGCGGATATGGACGATCAAGCCGTCGGTCAGGTCCTCGGCGTCCTCGATCGTCTCACCGTCGTACACCCATGCAACTGCGGTGTCGGTCCCGTTGAGAAACGCCCGATAGGTGTCATTGCCCCACCCCGCCGCCGCCTGGGTGACCTCGCCTGGACGAAGCGAATCAAGGAGCAGCATGCGGATACCCCACTCTCCAAAGGTCGCCTCATCGAAGAGCTGCCATCCGTCCAACTCGACCGTGAGTGGCGGGAGTTCCGATGGAGGTTCGAATCGGGCGTACTTCTCCGGGTTGAGGATCTGCTCAGAACTGATCGGGAGCTTGAGGTACGCCTCGTCGACACCCTTGAGACCGCCACCCGCAACCAGGAATCCGTTGAATACGAGACCCTGCTCGTACGGGAACGTGAGATCCCGCCGGATCCACGCCGGAGCGCTGTCAAGAACCGAGGTGTCGATCGTGAGCGATTCGAGAACCGCCTGCGCAGCTTCTGAGGGATCCATCGATTCGAGATACAGGAACTGCTGATAGGTCGCATCTCCTTCGACGAGAGCAAGGACGCCCGCGGCGTCATCTCCCGTGCCCTCGTCGATCAGCTGTTCATAGACATCGTTGAAGTCGAAGTGCTGGTCGGTGAGCGCATGAACGAGTTCGTGGACGATCGTGATCTCCTGGAGTGGCGTGATCCCGTCAACCGAGACAGGGACGACGAGCTCCTTGACATCCGGGTCGTAGAAGCCCGCAACCTGCTCCGTGTACAGGTCGATGAGCAGCTGATAGAGGTCGGTAGTGCCGTCAAGCATCCCGAAGAGCTCGAGTACCGCCTGGTCACCGGCGACTTCCTCACGATCAAGATCCTCCTCCATGGCCGAACGAACCCTCTCGGCGAAGTCGGTTTCGTCGAGAATCGTCACCGTTGGGATCTCGAGGAAGGGCAATCCTCTGCTCTCTTCGGCGTCGAGCATCAAGACACCGATCTCGGCTCTCATCGCTTCTGCGACCTCTGGAGCGATCGACGGCGAAGTCGATCCGGGTATCGCACCCGGCGCGATCGAAGTGAGAGGCGCCTCTGTTGTTGTCGGATCGGCCGAAGACGTTGTGACCTGACCGTCTGGCGGTGTTGTCACTTCCGCCCCTCCCGAGGTGTCGCATGCGGCCGCAGAGAGAGCAATAGCGAGCGCCAGCGGCAGAAGCAGTCGATTCAGTCGGATGGTCTTGAGCACGTCGGGGAGAGTACCGCTGCCGGTCACCAAGCGAGCTCACTCCCATTCGACGAGCAGAGCCCGGCATCATTCTCGTAGGATGGCGCCATGACGAACGAAGCACCCGTCCGGAACGACAAACGAACCATCTTCGGATGGGCGATGTACGACTGGGCGAACTCGGCCTACATCACCATCTTCGGGGCGGTGATCGGAGCCTTCTTCACCGGCACGATCATGACCGGTGACACGTATTGGGGCATGTCCGGTGAGGCGCTGTTCTCGATCCTCATCGGCCTCGGCTCGATCATCCTGCTTCTTGTGATGCCGATCCTGGGTGCGGTTGCCGACTACACGGATGCGAAGAGGCGGTTCCTACGAAACTTTGCATTCGTAGGAGCAGCGTTCGCCGTACTCATAGCGTTTGTTCCCGATGGGCAAGTCCCCCTCTTCCTCATCATCGTTGTGGTGAGCCAGTTCGGGTTCGTCGCAGCGAACGTGTTCTACGACGGCTTCCTCCCCGAAATCGCGTCGGACGACACCATCGACCAGGTGTCTTCAAAGGGATTCGCTCTCGGTTACCTCGGCGGCGGCCTGTATCTTCTCTTCGCTTTTGTCCTCATCATGTTCTCGAGTGACGATCCGAACGCTGCCCTCAATGAGACGTTCGCTGCACGGATCGCGATCTTCGGTTCAGGTATCTGGTGGGCTGCGTTCTCGCTCTACTCTCTCGCAAGGCTCCCTGCCGACAAGGCTGGCGGGGGTAAGAGAAGTCTCGGTGAATACGCATCGATCGGGTTCTCGCGGACGATCGACACCATGAGGAAGCTCAGAGAATTCCCCCAGCTATTGATGTTCGTCGTCGCGTTCATCATCTACAACTCCGGCATCGGAACCGTGATCGCGATATCCGGGCCATACGCCGAAGACACCCTCGGCCTCGAACTCGAGACCATTGCACTTGCATTCCTGATCGTTCAGTTCATCGCGGTTGGTGGCGCATTCATGCTTGGGGCACTCGCCAAGGCAATCGGTCCGAAGCGCTCTGTGCTCATCACGCTCGTCGTCTGGATCGGCGTTGCGGTGATGGCGTACTTCATTCCCGAGGGAGGCTCCACGAGTTTTCTTGCACTCGCCGCGGTGATCGGCTTCGTTCTCGGCGGCGTCCAGGCGCTCTCCCGAAGCCTTTACGGCACCATGATCCCCGAGGAGGCATCAGCCGAGTTCTTCGGGTTCTACTCCGTGTTCTCGAAACTCTCAGGTATCGGGCCGCTCATCTTCGGGCTCGTGAGTGCGACCACAGGCTCGGGCAGGACGGCCATCTTGTCGATAGCGCTGTTCTTCATCATCGGTCTCATCCTGCTCGCACGTGTGAATGTCGAAGAGGCGAGGGCATCACGCGATCAGTGGGACTTTGAGACGGTGTAGACGATAGACGGTGAGAGATGCAGATAGGTGATATCGCAGTAGAGGAACCGGCGGGTGGATCGGTTGTGCTCGGGGATGTGATCACCGTGCCGACGATCGTCGTGCTCGTGAGGTACTTCGGCTGAGCGCCGTGCCTCGACATGCTGGCGCAGTTGGCGGCAGTTCACGAATCCATCGAAGCACAAGGCGGGGCGATCATCGGGATCGCACCGGCGGCTTCGTATCAAGCCGAACACCTGACGAAGACGTCCATTCCGTTCCGTCTCTACATCGACCGGCACCAGCTCGTGAGCGAGCGGATCGGGATCGGCAAGCAGTCACTCATGCGGTTCGTCTTCAACATGACCGCGTGGTGGCGCTACACGAAAGCGCTCGCAAGGAACCACAGGCAGGGGCGCATCACCGGGCACCACTCGAACCTGCCGGGCCTTGTGGTCGTGGACGACGCAGGTGTAGTCACCTACGCGTATCGGGGGACCGGCCTGGGTGACTACCCGCCTCTCCAGACGGTCTTGGACGAACTCGGTGCCGTCGCATCCTGAAAACGGGCAGGCCGAAACACTGGACACGCCGAAGTCTCGCGCGTAGGGTTCGATGGTCGGCCAAGGGAGGGCGATGCGATTCGACAAGGATGAGTTCGTCGCGGAGTGCTTGACCGCGGTGCGGGCGGGGCAGGGGGCCCATGGGGCTGTCAAGGACATCGTTGAACGAGCGGTGTCGAACCCGGCAGCGATAGAGGCGGAGGTTCGACCGTGGAGCGAGAGCCCCATGATGACCGTGTGGCACCGGTCCGATGAGTTGACGGCTCTCCACATCGTATGGCCACCCGAGGTGGATCTGTTCGCTCACGACCACAACATGTGGGCCGTGATCGGTCTCTATGGTGGCAGGGAGGACAACCAGTTCTATCGCCGGCTCGAGGACGGCCGCATCGAGCCGCACACCGGCAAGACCTTCCTGAAACAGCATGTCGCACGACTCGGACCGGAGGTTGTCCATTCGGTTTCGAATCCGACACGGGAGTGGACCGCTGCCCTGCACGTCTATGGCGGAGAGTTCTTCACGACACCGCGCACGATGTGGAGCTTGGATACCTACGACCCCATG
>CAZWMX010000063.1:5760-13500 GCA_964635205.1 uncultured Acidimicrobiaceae bacterium
AGAGTTCTTCACGACACCGCGCACGATGTGGAGCTTGGATACCTACGACCCCATGAAATTCGATCCTGAAGTCACCAAGCGGATCCTCGAGGATGCAGCCGTAAAGGCCCGCATCGCGGACATACCGGGCGAACAGCCCTAATCACCGGTAATCTCGACAATCTATGTGCGGTAGGCGAACCGTCGCCCACAGTAGGGGATCATCCCCATCGACTTGCGTCGCCATCTGAGGGATGATGTCTGCCATGAAGTCGAAGAAGACAAGCAACTCAGTCCTCGTGGCCATCGGCGTATTCGTTGCGCTGCTGGTTGTCGTCGCGATCGTTCTCGCCATCCAGCCGCCGACAACATTCGATCCCGCTACACCGGAGGGCGCCGCACAGGGCTACTACAAGGCGATTCTCGACGGCGACGATGAACTTGCCTTCACCTACTTGACCGAAGAACTGCGAGATGAGTGTGATGGTGAGTTCTGGTGGCGAGACGAGAGCCAGGATGCCCGCATCGTGATCACGCGCAGCGAGATCGATGGCGATCGAGCGGAACTCGGTGTGACGATCGAGATTTCCTACGGTGATGGTCCGTTCGGCGGAGGCTCATACGACCAGAAAGAGACATTGAAGCTCGAGCTCCATGGCGATCGGTGGTTGATCTCTGAGCCAACCTGGCCGATGGACCGCTACGGCTGCGGAATAGAGTTCTGATGGGTTGGCTCCTGCTCGGAATACTGAGCACCCTCATCCAGCTGGCGATCATTGTCGGCATCGTCGTTCTGGTTGTGCGCCTGGTATCTGGACGAAACAAGGCAACATCGGAGGGTGTCGGCGTCCTCATACGGCGCGTCTTCGTCTACGCGATCATGCTTGTGATGCTCGTACTCGTCGGAATCGGCGTTGCGGGTTTGATCCAGGCTGCGTGGCCGGGCTTCAACGAGCTGACCGACAGCAGCTCGAAGACGGCCATCTCGATCGCATTCGTCATCGTCGGTCTCCCGGTCTATGCGGGACTCGCTCTGTACACGAAGAGACTTCTGAGAGACGACCCTCGAGAACAGCGATCCGTGGGGTGGGTCTTCTACCTCACCGCCGCGCTCGTCGGATCCCTGCTCGCATCGATGTCGTTGATCGGTGGGGTTCTATCCAACCTCGCGAGCGACGGTGACATCGACCGGTCCCAGCTGATCCACGCCGTGGTGTGGACCGCGATCTGGGTTGGCCACTGGTGGGTCGCCCAACGCTGGGAACCAAAGAGGAACACCCGGATCCACCTACTTCTGGGTTCGGCTGTTGGTCTGATCTGGACCTTCACGGGTGCCTTTGCGACGATCGCTGCGGTGCTCTCGACCGTCTATGACAGCCTGTTCCTGGTTTCTCTCATCGACGGCGGAATCGCAGTTCTCCTGCGGCCCCTGACCGTCCTCCTCGTTGGTGCTCCTGTGTGGTGGTGGTACTGGTTCCGTCATACACGTCAGGGCACCAGGACCCCGTGGTGGCTTGCACATGTGCTCCTTCTCGGTGTTCTCGGCGGTGCTGTGAGCGCGATCACGGGTGCAGGGGTCCTGCTGTTCGGCGTCCTCGAATGGATCCTCGGCGATCCGGCATCGAGTGCCGCTGCACACTTCACCTTCCTCCCGGGCGCTATCACGGGCATGGTCGTCGGAGGAGGCACATGGGCGTACCACGCCGCGATCCTCGGCAGCCGAGATGAGACAGATCGCAGCGAGGTCGGGCGCGTCTACGACTATCTGCTGGCCGGAGCAGGCCTCATCGTGGCGGCGAGCGGAATCACAACGCTGATCACGACAGCGATCAAGTCGGCCAGCGGTGTCACGATCGTGTCCTCGGGCGGTGGCAGCACGCTCGCTGCTGCTATCACGCTCATCGTGATCGGCACACCGCTGTGGTGGCGCTACTGGTCCACGATCCAGCGGGCCAGGACCGAGGATCCCGTCGTTGAACTCCGCTCCATCACGAGACGTATCTACATCGTCGTGCTCTTCGGCGTAGCTGCCGTCGTTGCGGTGGTCAGCCTCATCGTTCTCGTATTCACCGTGTTCGAGGACATCCTCGATGGGAACTTCGGATCAGGCACCGTGAGCAGTACTGCCGTGCCCGTCGCACTCCTCCTCACGGCGGGAGCACTCGCCTGGTACCACCTCACCGTCTTCAGAGAGGACCGAGCCGATCTCGTACCCGAAGTTGACGAGGTACCGGCGGAGCCAGAGACACCCGGCCCGAGTGTCGTGCCCCGTGGCTCGCTGGAGCAAGCGCTACAGACGCTTGCGGAGTCCGGACATGGCAGGAGCACGGTTGTGCGAACCGAGGACGGGTTCGAGGTTGAACCGCTCGATGCATAACTCCGAGCCGGACAACTCGTTTGGAACCTCGATGCGACAGGTGATGCATCACTGTGCAGCACTCTAGCGCTGTGCTAATATGCTGCATATGAGAAAGACAGCTACATTCCGCACCCACGTCCTTGCAGTCTCCTGCGCCATCACAACAGACGACCTGCACAGAGAAGTTGTTGAAGAGCTATCACACGAACCTGCCGCATCGAGTGAATCCGCCCGGCTCGACCAACTCGCATTCATCGGAGCTCTTGCTGTGGAACGAGCTGTCAAGGAACGGGCATACGCTGAGTTGGCGAAGGTCTTTGTTGATGAACCTGATCTCTCTGTCATCCAAACGACTATGGGCGCCCCCATCGAAGGTGAGACAGACGCAGATCTCGAAGCCCTCTTCGAGTCGCTGAGCTCCCAGTGAGTGCCGTGAACCGTGGCGAGGTCTGGTGGGTGGATACGCCGTACGGAAACAAGCCGTATCTCGTGGTTTCGAACAGGCAGCGAAACCACAATCTCGACACGGTTCTGGGAGCACGCATCACGACGTCAACCAGTCCACCCGAATTGGATAGCGTCGTGCCCATCGAGGCTCAGGGTCGCATCGTTGGAAGGGTTCTGTGCGACCAGATGACTCTCCTCCCCAAGGTTCGTCTGATCAGGCGCGCTTCGAACGCGTTCACGCCCCGACAGATGGAGTCGATCTGCAAGGGAATCCGGGCCGCAGTCGCCTGCCCATGACGTTCGACACGGCAACTCTCGCCGACCTCACGCTTCGGGACCCAGACGGCAGGATGCATCGGCTCGGGGACCTGTGGTCCGAAGATCCACACGTTCTCCTTTTCCTCAGACATTTCGGTTGACTGACCTGTCGTGAGAGGGCCGGTCAGGTCCGAGACCGATACGAAGAGCTGAGGGAAGCCGGTGCGGATGTGACGGCCATCGGCACGGGAGGCCGACGATACGCACAGGCATTCATCGAGGACGAGTCCGTCCCGTTTCCGGTCCTCCTCGATGAGGAAGGCGAGGCAGCGGACATCGTCGAGACGAACCGACTCGGAGCCACATCGCTGATCAGGCCGGACGCGCTCTTCGCCGGTGCCAGGTCCCTCGCCCGCGGCAACCGTCAGCACAAGACAGGCCGCCGGCCGACTCAGCTCGGAGCGACCCTTGTGATGGCACCGGGCAATGAGTTGATCTACATCGATAAGGAATCTTTCGCAGGCGACCACGCCGATCTCGACGAGGTCCTTGCGGTGTTGCAGGCCGCGGGATCGTGAGTTGCACCCCCTAAGCGAACTCATCGGCTTCGTGCCAGTTCTCGCGTGCCTCGTTTGCGGCAGCAAAAGCCACGAGAACCGCAGCTGCGGGGTCGGCCCACCACCAGCCAAAGTATGCGTTGAGAGCAAGACCAGCCAGGGTCGCGGTCGAAAGAAATCCGTCGAGCAAGGTCATCGATGCCTCGGATCGCAACGGAGCGGAATCGAGGGCCTCTGCTGTTCGCCGCTTCATCGCCGCAAGCCCGAACATCACAAGGGCGGTAACCGCCAGGTACGCGATTCCCCATGGTGATTCACCGGCAACCCTCCCGGTGACCAGGTCGCGCACGGCGCTCACTGCGAGAACGACGGCCAACGCCATGAACGCTCCAGCCGTCAGCCGAAGAGCCAGACGCGTGCGACCGGCGTCGTCGACGTCATGCCCTGGTAGCAGGTGCCACACCACGACCGCAGAGGCGAATACCTCGATGACCGATACTGCGCCGAACCCGATCAGCGCCAGCGACGCGGCGACGATTCCGAGCGACACCGCGAGAACGGCCTCACCGACATTCCACGCGATCGTGAAGTACTCAAGGCGCAACCCGCGGCGCTGGAGTTGAGCCCGGTTCGGTGTAGCTGCACTCATACGGCAGCCATCCTATCGGGACCGATGTTGCCGCTCTCGTCCGGCACGGGAATACGTTCCATTCGTCGATTGTTCTCGACTATATATATTTGCTTACTACGATACAATCGTACAACATTCCGGCGCACGATCAACACAAGTGGAGACAACATGGGACGTCCGGCCATCATCGAACCAACACCGATTCCTCTCCACGACGATGAGCTCGTCGCGCGCATCTTCCGTGGGCTCGGAGATGCAACACGGGTGCGGATCCTACGGCTTCTACTCGATGGTCCCCGGAGCCAGACAGAGATCGTTGAGGCGGTGGAGCTCTCCCAGGGGCGAGTCTCGCAGCACCTCTCGTGTCTGGTGTGGTGTGGGTACATCGAAAGCGCCAGGAAGGGCCGAATCGTCGAGTACCGGATCGTCAACGTTCGCGTTGCCGCTCTGCTGGATATCGGCAGCGGGTTCCTCGATTCCACAGTGGGCGACATCGCTTGCTGCCGGATCGTTGGTGCCGACGATTCCGCTGACAAGAACTAATTCTACTTTCACAATACTCAGAAGAACCGCACAACCAACAGAATCGGAGCGTCATGGCAACAACGATCAACGTCAGTGTCACAGGCATGACCTGTGACGGCTGCGAAGGCCACGTCGGAGATGCACTCGCCTCGGCTGGTCTGACCAACGTCGAAGTCGATTGGCGCCGAGGCATCGCCTCAGGGACCGATACCGGTTCGTTCGACGCCGCAAAGGCGGCAGAAGCACTCGGGGACAGCAGTTACGAGATCACGGCTGTCTCGGCTTCCGAAGCCGAGGCTGCCGAGAACACCGGCACTCTGGACTCCGACGAGGACAACGACTATGACCTGTTGATCCTCGGGTCGGGGTCGGCTGCGTTCGCTGCAGCGATCAAGGCAAGGGACCTCGGTGCGACCGTCGCCATCGTTGAGAACGGCACCATCGGAGGTACGTGCGTGAACGTCGGTTGCGTTCCGTCCAAGGCCCTCCTGCGCCCCGCAGAGCTCTATCACCAGGCCGGCCACTCCCCGTTCGCTGGAGTGGAAACATCCTCGGGTAGGGTCGACCTGGGCACGCTCATCGCATCGAAGGACGAACTCGTTGGTGTCCTCAGGCAGGAGAAGTACGCCAACCTCCTCGACGTTTACGACATCGACCTGATTGAGGGAACCGCCCGATTCACGGGACCGAACACCGTGGAAGTGGACGGGCGCGTGGTCACCGCAAGCCGGTACCTCATCTCAACGGGTGCCTCATCGTGGGTACCACCCATCGAGGGGCTCGATGTGACGAACTACCTCACGTCGACCACCGCACTCGAGCTGACCGAGATGCCGGACGAATTGATCGTCGTGGGCGCCAACGCGATCGGCCTCGAACTCGGACAGTTGTTCGCCCATCTCGGGTCGAAAGTCACCTGGGTGGAGGCACTGGACCGGATCGCACCGTTCGAGGAGCCGGAAATCTCGGAGATGATGCGCGAACACCTGATCGGTGAAGGTTCCGACGTCTACGAAGGTGCACTAGCCGAGAGGGCCGGCAGGGACGGAGATCGCGTCTGGTTGGAGATCGAGAGCGAAGGCACCGCAACGCGTCTCGAGGCCGACCAACTCCTGATGGCTACAGGCCGGAGAGCAAACACAGCGAATCTGGGCCTCGACGTGGCAGGCGTCGAAACGGACCCACGCGGCGCCGTGATCGTCGATGCCGGCCTCGCCACATCGAATCCGTTGATCTGGGCAGCCGGTGACGTCACCACAACGCCACAGTTCGTCTATGTAGCCGCCGCTGCCGGCAACATCGCCGCGGAGAACGCCTTGCGCGCCACGGAACGGACCATCGATTTCCGCACGATGCCGAGAGTCACATTCACGACTCCATCGATTGCATCGGTTGGCCTCACCGAGGATGCAGCTCGCGAGGCCGGCCATCCGGTCATGACGTCGATCCTCCCCCTCGACGCCGTACCAAGGGCACTCGTGAACCGAGACACGACCGGCCTCGTCAAGCTTGTCGCAGACGAATCGACCGGGGAGCTCCTCGGTGCCCATGTGATGGCCGAAGGAGCCGGTGACGTCATCCAAGCGGCAGTCGTGGCCATGAACTATCACGCCACAGTCGAAGAGATCGCAGCGATGTTCCACCCGTATCTCACGATGGCCGAGGCTCTCAAGCTTGCGGCACAGACCTTCAACAAGGACGTCAAGAACCTGTCCTGCTGCGCTGCATGAGATGTACCAGATTCAACAACGATCATCGGAAAGGAGCAATCGCATGAAACGATTCACAATCCCTCGCGTCGCCCACTGCTCGGACGGCTGCAGAACCCTGTCCTGAGCAGGACGCGAAACGGCTCGATGATGAGTACGCCCTCTCCAACCGGAGAGGGCGTACTCATGGATTCGTCAGCTTCAACGGTGCCGGTGAGCGTTCCTGCGGTGTTGCACGCCGTAGATCAGAACGACCTCGTCGTCTTCGAAGATCTCGTGGATGATGCGGTGGTGTTGACGCTCAACCCGGTCGGCGAGTTGAGACAAGTTCGCCTTGAATTGGGAGAACGGGAGAGTGTCACTCATACGAAACCTAGTCGTAGGCCAAGATATTGATCTACGCAAGGTCTGACGCCACAAGAGGTGACCCTGACTGGTACGTGCCACACGTGCTTCAGCAGGTTGACTCAAGGACGGATGTTGATTGCCTCCACGACAATCGACGCTGAGGTGCGGTTTCAGGTGCTCGGCGGCCTAGCCAGGCCAGAGTACATTTCAGCAGTCGGCGAGCGCCGAGAGGGCTCGACAGACGTCGGATCGTCGGTGCGAGATCGACCCAACGAACTCCGTAAGGAGTGCCTTTCGGATGGGCTGAAGGTTGTCGAAGGCAGCGACACAAGGTGCAGGCAGGCCATCGTCGGTGTCGAGGTTGACCTCGGTAGGGATGCCGCGGATGGTCCGCGTGATCGGCGCCACCAGGATCCAGGTGAGCACGGGTATCGCCTCGGTTCTGGTGACGATCAGCATTGGACGTCGCTTGTCCTCGGCCTCGGCCCACCAGACGTCCCCTTGGGCGAGCATCACCACGGTTCATCCTTGATCATGCGGACGGTCGCCTCGTCCGACCAGCCAACGTCGTCGTCAGTCTGGGGGTGTTGTTCGTAGCCGCGGATGATCGCCTCCGCTGTGCGACGTCGTTGGTGTTGATCAATGAGCACGCGCAGGCCCCGCCGCACCGCGTCTGATCGGGAATCAACCACGCCTTCGGCGATGAGCTCGTCAACGAGGGATGCGAGATCTTCGTCGACTCGTGTAACGAGTTGTGCCATGCGTAAAGCATATCGGATTGGGATGCGTTTGCCTACCCCAAGCTGTTGCAATTGCGGCTCGGTCACAGCTCGATCATGACCACGCTCGACATCTACGGGCACCTCTACGATCCCCTCGACGAAGTCGCCGCCGACCGCCTCGAACAACTCATCGCCGACGCGATCG